>CAITOD010000620.1 GCA_903893935.1 uncultured Sphingomonadales bacterium | reverse complement strand
TGGTGCCCGGGCGCGAAGGGACCGCGGTGATCGATCCGTGGTATGGCGATGCAGACGATTTTGCGCGCGCGTGGGACGATGTTGCGCAAGCCGCGAGGCATATTGTGGCTTATCTGGCGCGCTGAAACACAACCTATTGCGGCGCGACCACGATCTTGAGCTTGATCAGCGTGCCGTTGCCGCCGACATGGATATGCGCGTCGCTGGCCAGCCTGATTTTCAGGTTGCGCGCCTGGTCGGGCGCAATCTGCAGGGTGTAGTCGCCCGGACGGACTTGTTCCATCAGCACAAAGCCGTCGCCTTCGCTGCGCGCATGCGCGGCGCGCTTGCCCGCGCTGTCGATCAGTTCGAGCCGCAGCCCGGCCACGCCGTGCTTGTGGTTGGCATCGGCATAGACCGCGGTGCCTTCGATATCGCTGAGCTGCTGGATGGCAAAATCGACAATCGGGATGCGGCCCGGGCGTGCCACCACTTCGACCCCGGGGCGCGCCGGCGCCATGGCGATATCGGGCAGTGTCGTGCTATCGATCTTGACCGCAACCCGGCTGCCGTCGCCGATCCCGGTCAGCACCGCATTGCCGTCCGCGCCCGATTCGACGTGCTGTGACCCGGTGAAGTAAGTCACTTTGCCGATTGCTTTTTCATCTTCGTCGCGCACGCCGTTGCCATTGGTGTCGGCAAAGGCGCGCACCGCGACCGCGCCGCTGCCCGACAGGCCCGGCCGTGCCACGAACATCCGTCCGCTCAGCGGATTGCGGCCGAAACTTGCCGCAACCCGCAGCGTAAACGCCATGCTGTGCGTGGGCAGGATATACGTTGAATCGAATGACAGCGCGACAGGGCCGAACTTGCGCGTGCCCGACAGACCGAGCGAAGTCTGGTGATTGGTCAGGGTCTCGCTGATCGAGGCGCGGATTGCGGTACGCGGATCGATATCGTGCGCCACTTCGCCGCCCAGCGAAGTCAGCCCTGGGCGCGGGCCAAAGCTGTAGCTCGCTTGTGCCCGGTACTGGGTGTGCGTGCCGGCAAATGTCGACAAGTCGAAAGTCCCGCCGGCGGAGCGTGTGGTGGGCGATCCGGGCGAACCGGTATCGCTGTAATTGAACACGTTCGACGCGGTGACCCGGCCAATCGTCATCGACTGGCGCAGCGAAGCGGTGTCGCCGGTCTGGCCATTGACATAAGCGAGCCGCTGGAACGAGAAGGACAGCGGCAGCGTGCGCAGTCCGAAGTGCAGCGTCTTCGACAGATCGAAATCGGTGACCGAACGCAGCGGCAGATCGTTGGGCGAGCGCACTTCGTCGATGAACCCATGGCCATATTCGGCATGGGTAAGCACCATGCTCGATCCGAGCAGTTTGCCCGCCAGACCAAGCTCGATCGCGGTCCCGCCGCCCGATCCGATGGCCGCATCGAGTTTGGCGGCAAAACCCGACAGTCCGGTGCGCAGGCCCGCCGAGGCAAGCCAGCGCTGCGACCCGTTCGACTGGTACAGTGCGCCGCTGCCGACCACGGTCAGCGCGCCCGACAGGCCATATTGCAGATCGAACCCTTCGCGCAAGGCACCATAGTCAATCGGCTTCAGGTAACCGGGCGCCACCACGTCGAACACCGTCTTGTCTTTTTGCAGCGCGAACACGTTGTAGCGGAATTGGCCTTTGGCGAGGCGTCCGTCGCCCACGCTGATCCGGCGCACTTCCTCGCGGCGCTGGCCCTGCGGACCGTAAAACACCAGGCGGAACACATTGAGCCCGAAATCGACCGGCACTTTGAGAAATTCGTACTGGCCGTTGATCGCCTGATTGGTCGATCCGACCAGCGTGTCGTTGCGATAGAGCTCGACTTCAAAGCCCGACTGAAGTTCACCGCGGAAATCCATGGTTTCGAACACCGAAGCATGTTCGAGCGGCTCGTTGGTCAGGAACATCCCGCGCCCCGCCACGCCGCGCAGACCCACCGGCATCGTTTCGCTCGACACGTCGCCCAGTTCGAATTCGGTCGCGCGCAAGGGGCCCAGCAAATGCCCGTCGGGGTCGCGCCGGCCCAATTCGGTGTGGGTTGCCACGATGCCGTTGGTTGCCGTCACGCTGGCATAAAGCCGTGCCGTCATGAACAGCAGATCGCCCGATGCGCGCAGATCGGATTCGAGATGCAGCGGCCGGCCGGTGTTGCCGATGGTGCGCACTTCGAGTTCGGAAATCGGCACGTCGATCACATGATAGGGCGTCTGCTGGCGCGGATAGGCCGGGGTTTTGCCGTGGCTGCCGTTGCCCAGCCGTTCGCGCGCAGCTTCGCGCGCCAGTTTCTGCTGAAACGGAAACTGTTCGAGCGTCTTGACCACCACGACTTGCGCACGCAAGTCGGTCACCAGCTTGATCGGCAGAATGTCGCCCAGCCGATCGGCCTTGATCCACAGCTCGCCGTTGTAGGCGGCAAAGTCGGCCTTCGGCAACGGCGCTTCCTTGCCACCCTGGGTGATCGTGCCCGCGCGCAAGTTGATCGAGATCGTGCGCGCCGGCGAAAGGTACCAGCCGCTGGCATAGTGGCCGTCGTCGCTGACCGCGATCGACAGATCGAGGAACCGCGCCACATCGCCAAGCGGCACATAGACCCCGCCGCGCAGCCCGTGCACCGTGATCGTATCGCTCATTTCGCGATGTTCGGTGCGGAATTCGAGAATCAGTTCGTCGTCTTCGGACAAAACGGGTGCAGTATTGGCGACGGGTTGCCCGGCTTTGACGGCCTGGCCGGGTGCGGCATGCGGAGGGGCGCTCGGCGGCGATACGTTTTGCGGCGGGCCGGGGGCGGGCGATGGCGCGGGTGCGGCAAAGCCGGCAACCGGGGTTGCGAGCATTGGCAGCGCCAGCAGGGCACGCGCGGGCAAAGTGGTCGCGCACAAGCGGCCCGCACCGCGATCGCGGGCGGGCACGGGAACGATCAGAACGGAGGCCCGGGAAGGTGCCTCCTTTGGCCTCACGGGATGGTGAAGTCCTGTTTGACAAGCGTTTTGCCGGGCGCGGTGTCGTCGTCGTCATAGCTGACGGTCAATTTGCCGCCTTTGGCCAGGAACTTTGCGTCCAGCTTGGGATCGACCGGCACGGTCACCGTGCGCTCGTCGACTTCGGTATAGACGCCCACCCCGCGCAACACGCCGACCGGCTTGGGGGCGCCCGGCGCGGTAACCAGAATGTCGCCGAACGAAGACCGCGTGCCGCTGCGCGTGATGGTCAGCTTGACGAATTTCTCGCCGCTCGGCGCGCTGGTCACCGCCAGATCCTTGAGGCCCGAGGTCAGCGTGGTTTCACCGACGCGCACGATCACCGGGATGGCAATCCCGAATCGCGGCGTGATCTTGACCCCGATGCCATTGGCGGCCGGCTTGTTCTTGGCGGCATCGTCGATGGTCAGCCCGTCATCGCCGGGCGGCACTGCAATCGCGGAAAAATGCGTGCGGTATTCACCCGCCGGCAAATCGGGCGAGACGCGCACCATCAGGCGGATGATCTGCGATTCGTTGCCCGCCAGTGTAAAGCGGTGCGGCGACCAGCGGACCATTTCGCTCGCGGTCTTGACTTTGGCCTTGATCGGGTCGCCGTCCTTGGCAGTAGCGAGTTCGACCAGTTTGCCTTCGCTGGTCATCATCATGTCGGTGATGGTGATGTCATAATCGCCGGTGTTGGTGGTCTTGTTGTAAACCCCGACACTCGCCACGCGGTTGCGATCATCGACCACCACGCGCTTGGGATAGAGATTGATATCGCCCAGACCGCCGACAGCGCCCGCAGGCGCCTGCGCGTTGGTCGGAGCATCGGCCGGCGGCTGACCGGTGGTGTCGGCGGCCGCCGCAGCGGGTTTGGCAGCAGGAGCCGCCGCCTGGGCCGCGGCAATCGCCGGCATGGCCGTGCACAGCAGCAATGCCAGCACCGCCGTCGGCTGCGATACGCCGGGCTTGCGGGTCAATGCGTTCGAACGATTGATCATCTTGGCGCCCTCCTGAACTGGCATGTTTGGGGGCTCACCCCCAGATGCTTCATAAAAATCGTTTATTTTCAGAACCACCCCAAGCAGGACAGCCCGCCTTTGCCAAGCGGGCTGTTTGCGTGGAGCCGGTGCCGGCCAACATACCCGTCAGCCGCTTACTGGTACTGCACCGTCGCGTTATACGTGCCGGTATAGCTGCCAGGGGTTTCAGTGCCCGTAACGGTCAAAGTGCCACCGACGGTAAAGTTGGCGGTGCCGCTGCTGCTCGAAGTCAACGAGGCCGACGACGGAACGGTGGTGAAGCTCATCGTCTTCGTGCCGTTGCTGATCGTGCCACTGGTGGTGGTGATGCCGAAATTGCGGTTGCCGTCGGCGGTCACCGTAAACTGATCGGCCGTGGTGGTCGAGCCACCGGGTACGAAGCCGACGTCGCTGGTGGTCGAGCCTGCGCCTGCGGGCGTGACGACCACGGTGCCGCCTGCGCCGACCGTGAACTTGCCGAAATTGAGTGCCGAGCCGGTGGTGTGCGTCAGCACGATCGGGGCAACGATCGTGGCCGAAGCCGTACCCGCAGCAGTAGCCGTAGTGCCCGAAGCAGCGCGGGCTGCAACGGTGGTGCTGGCAAAGCTGGCAGCAATCAGCGCAGCTGCCATAAACCGGTTCTTGATGATCATGCGAAACCTCCGTCCAGTGCGCAAGAGGCCTCCGTGCGAGGACCATCCGCGTTTTTTCGCGTGCAGTTCCGCAAACGTGATCATTGCAAACGATCACCGGTTGCTTCCTGCCCGTGATCGGCGTGTTAGGCGAATACGGTTAACAACCGGTTAGGTATAAATACCACGCCTGGTTGGACCTGGCGCAACCACGCAAGACGAACGCGGGGCATTGCCCCGTTCAAACCTCCGGCATTGGTCAAGCTTGCGATCAGTTGTACGTCGCGGTTGCGCTGTAACTGCCGGTGTAGCTTCCGGGCGTTTCCGTGCCGACCACGGTCAACGTCCCGCCGACCGTGAAAGTTGCCGTGCCGGTGGCACTCAGCTTTTCGGTCGTCGCCGAAGCCTTGGTGGTGAACGCCATGGTCTTGGTGCCGTTGGTGATCGTGCTGTTGGTGGTCGCGATGCTGAAACTGCGATTGTCGTCGCCCGTGACCGTAAACGCGTCGGCGGTTACCGTGTTGCCACCCGGCACAAAATTGACCGAGCCCGTCACCGAGCCGGCGCCCGCTGCCGTTACGACAACTGTGCCGCCGCTGCCGACCGTGAACTTGCCGAAGTTGAGCGCCGACCCGGTGGTGTGCGTCAGCACAATCGGTGCGACGATGTCCGCTGCCACCGCGCCGCTCGTGGTCGATGTGTTGCCCGACGCTGCATAGGCGCTCGCAAGCGGCACCGTGCTCAGGGTCAGAGCGAGCAAAACTGCTGTAAGGTTACGCATATCTGAGAAGTCCCCTTTTTGCAGCGCAGGTTCCGTCTGGAGCTTGCAGCTGGTCGAACCAAACAGTCATGGGGTGGCAAACCTGCCACCCCATGACCGGATTGCGATCAGTCGTAAGTGACTGTCGCATGATATTTACCGCGATACGTGCCCGCGGTTTCACTACCGGTCAGCGCCAGCGTGCCGCCAACCGTAAAGGTTGCCTGGCCAAGCGTATTGAGCCGACCCTGATCGGACGAAGGCGTGGTGGTGAAGTGGATGATTTTGCTGCCATCTCTCACCGTTCCGCTATGGGTGACGATCGAAAAGTTGCGGTCATGGTCGCCAGTCACTTCGAATTCGTCGGCAGCAGTCACGCTGCCCGGCGCGAAACGAACATCGTTGCTAACAGAGCCTAAACCGTTCGAATTTACCATAACGGTTCCACCGGTGCCGACCGAGAACGAGCCGAAGTTAAGCTCGTGGCCACGCACATGGCGCAGCACCAGCGGTGCGATCACGTGTGCGGTCGCGCTGCCGGCTGTCGTCGAATGATTGCCCGATGCGGCCTGGGCGGATGTTGCCCCTGCGACGCCGAGCAGGGCCGCAATAACGGCGACCCGAAGACGATTGCTGTTCATGGTGGAGTGCCCCCGTTTTGCCCCGCGCATTGCCAGGCCGGATCTTTGTGTGCCCGGTCAGGGGCACGCTCCGATCAAATCTGGTTAATGCACCTTGGCTTGCGACAAAGCCGCGGAAAGGTTGCCCTTTCCGCGGCTTGCTCGCTGTTCCGGCAGTTGGTGCGAGCCAGGCTGCGCATCGGTTGCCGGAACAGAGCGTGCGATCAGTTGTAGGTGACCGTCGCGTTGTAGGTGCCGGTGTAGGCGCCAGCCGGTTCGGTGCCGACAACCGTCAGCGTGCCGCCAACGGTGAACGCTGCTGCGCCGGTCGTGTCCAGCTTGCCAGCGTTGGCCGACGCAAGCGTCGTGAAGGCCATCGAGGTCGAACCGAACGTCACGCTGCCACCGGTCGTGGCGATCGAGAAGTTGCGGTTCGGGTCGCCCTTGACGCTGAACGCGTCAGCGGCTTCGGTCGAACCAGGCACGAAGCCGACGTCGCCCGTCACGCTGCCAACGCTGGCAGGGGTAACGACAACCGAACCACCGGTGCCGGTGGTGAAGCTGCCGAAGTTCAGCACGGCGCCCGAAGTGTGGGTCAGCGTGATCGGCGCGATGACAACGGCCGCGGCAGAGCCGGCAGTGGTCGAGGTGTTGCCCGAAGCGGCATAAGCCGGAGCGGAGAGCGAGAGAGCGATAACAGCCGAAAGTACAATCTTCTTCATGATCAAATTCCCTAT
>CAITOD010000619.1 GCA_903893935.1 uncultured Sphingomonadales bacterium | reverse complement strand
GGGCGGCGATGCCTGGCATCGCCGCCCCCGTTGTTTGCGCCTGGCAGGTGATCAGTAAGCGATCGCCAGCGTTCCGATCACCGCGCGCGGCGGGCTTACCTGCGCGGTGGTGCCGCCCGTTTGCAGCGCCGACGTGTTGGGGCTGACCGAGCCGACATAATAGGTGTTGAACAAGTTGGTCACGTTGAACTGCAAGTAAGACTTGCCGCTAATCGTGTAGCGGGCATCGAAATCGACGGTGGTGTAGGACGGATACTTGGTGCCCCACACTGGCGTGCCGTTGGCAACCAGAGCGTTGCCGGACGAATAGAAGCCGACATTTTCATCGTTCACAAACCGATCGGCGGTATGTTTGACTTGCGCGCCGACCGTCAGCGGACCGAAGTCGCCTTGCAGACGACCGCCGATCATGAAGTGCGGTATGGCGGATTCGGACTTGTCGGCGGTCAAGAGATATGTCGCCGTGCCCACGCACGCGGACTGGCCGACCTGGACCGCAAGAACGGTGGCCGAACAGCCGGTCAGGCCGTTGATCGTGTTGCCTTCGATCCGCGAATGCAGCCACGAGACAAATCCGTAGCCAAGCACGTGCGGGGTGATCTTGTAGCTGGCATTGGCATCAATGCCATACCGCTGCACCGGGCCGAGGTTGGTATACGTGGTGATCTGCTGGACGGTGTCGAACGAAGTGCCCAGCTTGTTGCTGTAATGCGTGTACCACAGATCGACCTGGCCGTTGAAACGACGATCCTTGTAGCGATAGCCGAGGTCGAAGTTGTCGGTCTTTTCAGGCAGCGGTTCGATCCCGGGCGTGCCCTGCGGATAGTAGAACGTGCTGTAGAGCGACGTGGTGTAGGGGGCCTGGAACCCTTCGGAATAGTTGAAAAACACTTCGCCGCGATCTTGAAATTTGTAAGTCGCGCCGAGGTTGGGCAGGACCGAATGATAGTTGTACTTGCGCTCTTGCGGGGTGGCCGCACCGGTCACCACGCCGGTCGCTGCGGTGTAGCCGTAAGGGTTCGCTGCTGCATAAGCAGTGGCGGTCGCGCCAAACACGCAGACCGACGATGACGTGGCGCCTGCACCATTGCGGGTGAAGCAGTAATCATCGAGCACGCGGTGCAGGAACGGCGCGCGCACCCCGAGCGACACGGTCAGGCGCTTGTCGAAGAACTGACCGCGGTATTCGCCCGAGATCTGGTTGAGTTCGGCCACCGACTCGGTGTCGCGTTTTTCGACCAGATTGCCATTGGCGTCCAGCACCGGCGCATCGATCGCATAGACGTTGACCGGGCTGCCGTTGCTGTTGAGCAGGCCCGCTTCACCGGTCTGGGTGATGTCCGAGCGGGCAAAGGCATAAGCCACACGCACCGTCTGCGTCGGCGTCGCATCATACCGCAGCGACGAAGTCAGCGCGACGCGGTGCGTCTTGGTCTGGCTCGGCACATAGATTCTGACCGAATCGAGCGTGTCGCCATCGCCGTTGAGGTCTTTGCCGAAGTAATAGGTGCCGTTGATATAGCCGGTCGCGGTGGTGTCGGTGCCGACTTTGCCAAAACCTTCATTGGCTGCAGACGTGCCGCCGCCATTGGCTTTGGTGAACTGGTAGCTCGGGTCGGCGGTCAGCGTCAGGCCGTCGAACAGCGTCAGTTTCAACGCGCCGCGCAAGTTGAACAAGTTGGCCGGGTTGGGCCGGTATTCAAACGCGCTGCCGCACGTGTTGGTGGTATCGGCGGTGCCGGCGGTCGCCGTTGCCGTCGTGCACGGTGCATAAGTGTAATACGCGTTCTTGTACGACGACGGGAAATACTGGAACCCGGTACCGTTGTCGGCCGCAAGCGGCACGGTCGAGACAGGATCGCTGCCCGAGAAATTGTTGCGCAGCACCACATAGAAACCGGCGAGCGACAGGAAGTCGTCGTGGCCGTCGTGGATCGGCTGGTAGACTTTGCCGTTCAATTCCCAGCGGCTGATCTTGCCGTAGTTGTTGTAGGGCGAATCGTTGCCGGTGCGGCTGGCCGAAAACCACGCTTTGGTGCCGAACGGCCCGACCTGACCGGTTTCGACCATGCCGAACAGGCGGTAGAAATTGTTGGTGCCATAGCCGCCGGCGAACTTGCCGCCCAGCTGGTCCGACGGCGTGTGAGACACAAAGTTGACCGTCGAGCCGGTGGCCGACGAGGTCGGGCTGTCGACGTCGGTCGTACCGAGGTTCACCGTCACCGATTCGATCACTTCGCTGTCGAGCAATTCGCCGCCGTACAGCGCGTAGTTGCCGTCGTCGTTCAGCGTGACACCGTCGAAGGTTTCGGAAACGCGGGTGTTGTCAAAGCCGCGAATGTAGAAGTTGCCGCTGGTACCGCCATAAGGGTCGTTGTTGGTGTAGCTGACGCCGGGCACATAGTTGATCAGGTCGTTGACCGATTGACCGCCGACCTGGTGCTTGATCCAGTCCTGGGTCAGCGTGGCTTTGGCCTTCGAAGTGTCGGGTACATCGACGCCGCCGATGCCCTTTTCGGCCTTGTGCGCGGTTACGACGATTTCCTTGTCGAAATCGAGCGTACCCGTCGACTGGGCGTGAGCCTCGCTCGCAGCCAGCGCCAGCCCGAGCGTGATCATTCCGGCGCCAAAATTGCGGTAGTGCGTGCGTGATGTCATCGTCTGTCCCCATCAATGGGCTCGTGATGCCCCATCTCGGGACACCGGGCCGGTTGCGATGGTGGGCGAGTGACAGTCTGACGTGACAAAACGGTTGCTTGTGTTACCAAACGATGAATGCGGCGCGTGATTTCTGTCGCACTGCAGCATTTTTCACACAGGTATTCCTGCCAGCCGGAACATGCATGAAAAAACCCGCCTGACCCTGTGCGGACCGGCGGGCTTTTCGGATGATGGTGGGCGTAGCAAGGATTGAACTTGCGACCCCTACGATGTCAACATAGTGCTCTACCACTGAGCTATACGCCCGACACCATCAGCATTTGGACCGGCGCGCGTGGCGGCCGGGAAGGGTCCCTTAGCCACGCCGCCGCCGGGTGGCAAGGGGGGATTTGATCACTGCGGCGGACGGCCGTTTCCGGCCAGCGAGTGCCCGTCGAACAGCCGTTCGACTTCGAGCACGAGGTCCTTCAGATGGAACGGTTTGGACAGCACGCGCGCTTGCGGTGCTTCGCGATTGGCTTTGAGCGTAACCGCAGCAAAGCCGGTGATGAACATGACTTTGGTCGCAGGGCTGACCACCGCGCAGCGCTGCGCGAGTTCAATTCCGTCCATTTCGGGCATGACAATGTCCGACAACAGCAAGTCAAACCGCTGCTGTTCGAGCAACGGCAGCGCCGCAGTGCCGCGATCGACCGCCACGACATCGAACCCGGCGTTGTCCAGCGCGCGCGCGAGGTAAGTGCGCATCGCGTCATCGTCTTCGGCCAGCAGGATGCGGATCATGGTAACCTTCGTCATTGGTGCGAGCAGAATCGCAAGTTGCAGCCGGCGCGGCTGCCGGCAAATGCGGCAATTGCGCTGCTCGCTTTGCCTATACCCGCGCCGGGTTAAAAATGTGCGGCAAATTATGCGTGCCGACACTTTGACTCGCCCCTCGTTCGGTTGCAGCCTTTGCCAATCATGCCCGATCCCGGCTGGCCCCGTGCCGATTCGCCCATGCGCGAACCTCACTTTGGCGGAGAAATTCCCGGCTTGCCCGAAGGCGTGGCGTTTCGCTGGCTGGCGTGCGATCCCTCGCCGATTCCGGTGGTGCTCGCGGCACCCCATGGCGGGCGTCGTTACCCCGCCGCTTTGCTCGGCGCCTTGCGCGCGCCGGAGCGTGTGGTGCTGCGGCTCGAGGATCGGCTCGTCGATCTGCTGGCCGAAGCCGTCGCGCGCGAGACCGGTGCGCCGTTCATCGCGGCCGAGGCGCCGCGCGCGATGATCGATCTCAACCGCTCGACCGACGATCGCGACTGGGACATGCTGTCCAATGTGCCTGTGGCGCGGCCCGGAGCAGGGCGAGCGCTTGCCCCTGGCCACCGCGCGCGCAGCGGTCTGGGCCTCGTGCCGCGCCGGCTGCCCGGGGTCGGAGAATTGTGGCAGACCCGGCTCGATCATGCCGAACTTGAACGGCGAATCGCGCTGATCCACCAGCCTTACCATGCACGGCTGGGTGCGCTGGTCGAGCGCGTGCGCCAGCAATGGGGCGCAGCGCTGCTGATCGATCTGCATTCGATGCCGCCATTGCCGGCGCATGGCGGCGCGCCCGCGCGATTCGTGATCGGCGACCGGTTTGGCACCGCGTGCGATGGCGGGCTGGTGGCAGCCTGCTTCACGCATTTTGCGGCAGCGCGCCAGCTGGTCGCGCACAACCGGCCTTATGCCGGTGGTTTCGTGCTCGATCACCATGCCCGGCGCAGCGCCGGCATCCACGCGGTGCAGCTTGAAATCGATCGCAGCGCCTATCTTGATGCGGCGTTGGCCGAACCCGGCCCCGGGTTCGACGCGATGGTCGAACTGCTGGCGGGACTGGTCCGCACGCTGGCCGATAGCGTTGCATCGCTTGGCCGCGATCGGCTGCGCTGGCGCATTGCGGCAGAATAGTCACAGCCGGGAAATAAAAAACCACCTGGAGACATGCTCCAGGTGGCCAAGGTTCAGGGAGGAGGTGCGCCCGAAAGCGCACCAGTCACACCGGGCCATGAGGGGAGCACCGGCGTAACATCAAAAAGAATACGCAAGTCCGTGCCACTGCGCAAGATTTTTTGCGTGAACAAGGCATTACGAGGGGTTCATCAAAGTGCAAGAGATGTCGCGCGGCTGATACCGATCTGATGCAACCGGGTGACACCGCAAGAAAAAAGGGTTGCCGAACTGGTCGGCAACCCTTTGGCTTTTCTGGTCCGAAACGGGTCTGTTTTGCGAATTGCGGGGATAGCGTCAGAACGTCGGCAGCGGTGGCAGCGTCGGGATCGGACCCTTGCCCTGCTGATTTTGCATGGCAAACACCGTGCTGATCAGTTCGAGCGACAAAATGTGCGCATAGATCAGCGGCAGCAGCCCGTTCTGCGCCCAGCCGCGCAGGACATCGCCGCGGGAATTGCGCAGCTT
This sequence comes from uncultured Sphingomonadales bacterium, assembly GCA_903893935.1. GTDB lineage: Bacteria > Pseudomonadota > Alphaproteobacteria > Sphingomonadales > Sphingomonadaceae > Novosphingobium. Next base: position 1,984 of record CAITOD010000619.1, on the reverse strand, counting down.
TTCCTGGTCGACCATCTGGAAGCCGCGATAGACGTAAGGCTGGCCGCCTTCCTGGGGCTGGATCGACACTTCGCCTTCCATCAGCAGATCGTGTTTTTTCAGTTCCTCGACAAAGGCTTGCGTGCGCTGCCCGGCTTGCTCGAAGCTTTCGCAGAACTGCAGGATGGCTTGCGTTGCCTGGCTTGTCGCCGTGCCGTCGAACAGCACCTGGCCGTCGTCGAATTCGCCAAGCAGGCCCGATGCCGGATCAAAGCACAGCGACAGGTCTTGCGCGGTCGGCTGCAACTTAGCCAGCATGAACGGATAGCGCCGCGCGTAAGCAGGCAGATAGACCGAATTGGTCACGGTGCCATCGGCTTCGACGAACACGTTGACGCCTTCGTTCAGCCCCATCAGCGCCAGCGGCACGACATCCTGGCCGCTCGAAAACACGATCGGATAGAGCCGGCCCGCTTGCGGGAACTCTTCGACGGTCAGCGGCACCGCGTGCTGGTTGGCCAGCCAGGGCGCCTTGTCGATGGTGCGCGCGCGCCAGGTGGCATGGTCGCGCGAATTAAGCGGCACGAGATCGTTGTAGAACAGGGGCAGGTTGGCAGGCGCGCTGGCCATCGGTTACTCTCCGCAATAACGCCAGGAGGAAAGACACCCGCGCCCCCCGGCAGAAGCGCGGCGTTTAGGGGAGGGGGCAGGGGTGCGCAAGGCCACCTGCAACACGACTGTCACAGTACGGTCGATTCCCGACTCTCAGACCAGCTTGCCCGGGTTGAACAGGCCCTGCGGGTCGATCGCGGTCTTGATCGCGCGCATCAGCTGGAGCGCAGCGGGGTCGCCCAGCCGCGCCAGTTCGTCGCGCTTGAGCTGGCCAATGCCGTGTTCGGCCGAAATCGACCCGCCCCATTCGGTCACCAGATCGTGCACGCGGCGGCTGATCGCCTTGCCTTCGCCGAGTTCCCACACCCGCCCCTCGACACCCTTTGGTGCGAGCACGTGGAAATGGATATTGCCGTCGCCCAGATGGCCGAAGCCGATCGCGGTCGTGCCGGGGAATTCGCGTTCGAACAGCGGCGAAGCAAAGTCTATGAAATCGGCCATGCGTTCGACCGGGACACTGATATCGTGCTGCATTGCCGGGCCTTGCGCGCGTTCGGCCGGTGCCACCGAATCGCGCAGCCACCAGAAGGCTTCGGCTTGCGCTTCACTGGCGGCGATTGTCGCATCGGCGACCAGCCCCGCTTCGAAGGCGCTCACCAGCAAGGTTTCGGCAGTCGCAGGCAAAGCTTCGGCCCCGGCGGCATCGGCGACGAGTTCGATCAGCACATGCCAGGCATGGTCTCCTTCGATCGGCGCGCGGGCGGTCGGCAAATAAGCGAGCACGGCGCGCAACGATTGCGCGGGCATGACTTCGAAGCCTTCGAGCGCCTGGCCCGCCTTGTCTTGCGCATGGAGCAGCAGCGCGCGCGCGGTCTGGATCGAATCGACCCCCGCCCATAGCACCGCGCGCGCCGCGACCGCAGGTTCGAGCCGCAAAGTGGCCGCGGTAACCAGACCCAGCGTGCCTTCGGAGCCGATCAGCACTTGCTTGAGATCGAAGCCCCGGTTGTCCTTCTTGAGCGGAACCAGCTGGTTGAGCACCGAACCGTCGGGCAGCACCGCCTCGATCCCGAGCACTTGCGCGCGCATGCTGCCGTGGCGCAGCACTTGCGTGCCGCCGGCGTTGGTCGAAATCAGCCCGCCGACAGTGGCCGAGCCTTTGCCGCCGAGCGTAAGCGGAAAGCGCAAGCCCTCGCGCTCGACCGCTTCGTGCAGCGTCTGCAGGATCACGCCGGCCTCGCATTCGACCTGGCGGGTGGCTGTGTCGATGCGGCGGATTGCATCCATCCGGCGCGTGTTGAGCAGCACCGCATGGCCGCTGCTGTCGGGCGTGGCGCCGCCGCACATGCCGCTGTTGCCGCCTTGCGGCACGATCGGCACGCGGTGTTCGCCG
>CAITOD010000618.1 GCA_903893935.1 uncultured Sphingomonadales bacterium | reverse complement strand
CGACACCAGAAACTGGAATTCGGTGCGAAACAGCCCGATTCCGTCGGCCCCGGTCAGATTGAGCAAGGGCATGTCATCGCGCAGGCCCGCGTTGATCATCACCGTGATCCGTTTGCCATCGCGCGACACCGGCTCGACATCGCGCATCGCCGCATAATGCGCCTGGCGTTCGCGGCTCTTGGCAAAACGCGCTTCGAATGCTTCGGTCATCGCCGGTGTCGGGCGGACATCGACCACACCCCGATCGCCATCGATCAGCAAGTGATCGCCGTCGCGCAATTTGCCCCGCAGCCCGCGCAACCGGCCGATCACCGGAATGCCCATCGCGCGCGCCACGATCACCACGTGCGCGGTGAGCGAACCTTCTTCGAGAATCACGCCTTTGAGCCGGCGCCGATCGTATTCGAGCAATTCGGCCGGCCCGAGGTTGCGCGCGACAAGGATCGCATCGCCTTTCAGCCCGGCGCTGGCCGCAGTCCCCAGTTGCCCCGACACGATGCGCAGCAGCCGGTTGGACAAGTCTTCGAGATCGTGCATGCGATCGGCCAGCAGCGGATCGTCGATCTGGCGCATGCGCATGCGGGTGCGTTGCTGCACGCGCTCGATCGCGGCTTCGGCGGTGAGGCCCGAATCGATCGCCGCATTGATGCGCCGCCCCCAGCCTTCGTCGTAGGCGAACATCTTGTACGTCTGGAGCACTTCCTCGTGCTCGCCGCCCACGCCGAATTCGGCCTGGCTCGCCATGCGGTCGATCTGTTCGCGCATCTTGTCGAACGCGAGGTAGACGCGTTGGCGCTCGGCCTCGATATCTTCGGCGACGACTTGTTCGATGGTGACGCGCGGCTGATGGAACACCGCGGTGCCCGAGGCGATGCCTTTGACCAGCGCCATGCCCTGCAGCCGTTCGGGCGCGGTGTTGTGCGCGCCCGAGCCGAGGAAATCGTCTTCGTCGATCAGCCCGGCGTTGGCGATCAGTTCCGACAGCACCATGGCGACCGTCTGCAGCGCCTCGATCTCGACTTCTTCATAGCGGCGCGGCTCGACATGCTGGACCGCGACCACGCCGACCGCGCGTTCGCGCCGCACGATCGGCACGCCGGCAAACGAGTGAAAGCGTTCTTCGCCGGTTTCGGGGCGGAACGCAAAATCGGGATGCGCTGCGGCTTCGGCGAGATTGAGCGTTTCGATATTGGTGGCAATCGTGCCGACCAGTCCCTCGCCCACCGCCATCCGCGTGACGTGCACCGCCTGCTGGTTGAGCCCGCGCGTCGCGAACAGTTCGAGCATGCCTTCGCGCAAGAGATAGATCGAACAGACTTCGCTATCGAGCTGGCCGCCGATGACGTCGACGACCTGGTTGAGCTTGGCTTGCGCGCCGCTGCGCGACGCCATGATCTCGTGCAGCGAGGTCAGGATTGCCCGGGCGGCGAGCGTTGCGGAGTGCATGGCCATGACACAAGGCCTAGAGCATCGTGCGAAAAAGGGGAAACCGGATTTTCAAGCGGGCCGGCCGCCGAATGCGCAGCGCCGGATGGGCATCAAAAAAGCGGCGTCAAATAAAAGCGGCGCCAAAAAAAGCGGCAGGGCCAGGTCCCTGCCGCTTTCGCTGCCCATGGCCAGTGGCAGGACCGGGCTCAATGCAGTTGAGCCAGCTCTTCCTTTATCTTCAGCTTGCGGCGTTTCAATTCCAT
>CAITOD010000617.1 GCA_903893935.1 uncultured Sphingomonadales bacterium | reverse complement strand
TGTTGTGATGGTTTTTCGCGTGACACCGACCGCGATCCAAGCAACACCACGTCTTCAAAGTATAAAAATCATTGGGGCAGCGGATGAAACCGGACAAGGTGTTGGCGGGAGCGCATAAGGCGCCGGGGTCCGGCATGATCGTTGGTCTGCTCGCGCTGGCCTTGTTCATCAATTACCTCGATCGCGGCAATCTGGCGACGGCGGCGCCGCTGATCAAAGACCAGATGCGATTGACCAACACGCAGATCGGCGCGCTGGGTTCGGCCTTTTTCTTTGTCTATGCGCCGGGCCAGGTCATGGCCGGCTGGGTGATCGCCCGGCTCAATCCCTATCGCACGATGGCGTTCAGTCTGGCTTTGTGGTCGCTGGCAACCATGCTGTCGGGCCTTGCCAGCGGGTTTGCCGCCCTTCTGGCGCTGCGCTTGCTGCTGGGCCTTGGCGAAAGCGCAAGCTGGCCCGCGACTTCCAAACTTCTGGCCCAGCATATCGCGCCCGAAAAGCTGGGCTCGGCCAATGCCGCGATCCTCGCCGGCATCTATCTCGGGCCGGCCCTCGGCACGGTGCTCGGCGCCGCATTTCTGGCGCGGTTTGGCTGGCGGCCGATGTTCGTCGTGTTTGGCGGCGGCTCGCTGCTGTGGTTGATCCCCTGGCTGTCGGGTACGCGCCACGCTTCGACTGCGGCATCTGCGCAAATACACCGGCGCGAGCCGCCGTACCGCGATCTGCTGTGCCGGCGCCAGTTGTGGGGAACCACGATCGGCACATTTGCCGGGAACTATACGTGGTTTCTCCTGATCACCTGGCTCCCGCTCTACCTTGTCAAAGTGCAAGGCCTGTCGCTGCCGGTGATGGGCGAACTGGCGGGGCTCGTCTATCTTTTGTCCTCCGGGCTTTCGCTGCTGTTCGGGCGCCTGTCCGACGTGTGGATGCGCGCCGGAGCCACTTCGCATCGCGTCCGCATGACGATGGTCTGCACCGGCACCGTGATCGGGATCGGCACGATGCTCGCGTGCGCGCTTGGCAGTGCGCCCGTCGCCATCGCCGGCCTGCTGGTCTTTGCTTTCGCCAATGGCCTGTGCGGCTTCAATTTCTATGCGATCGGCCAGACACTGAGCGGTCCGCACGCTGCGGCGCGCTGGGTTGGTCTGCAAAACGGGATCGGCACCCTCTCAGGCGTCGTCGCGCCGCTCGTCACCGGGATGATCGTCGACCGCACCGGCTCGTTCAGCCTCGCCTTCGTGTCCGCCGCCGTGGTTGGCGTGGCAGGACTGCTGGCATGGATTTTCCTGGTGCGCCGCATTGAACCGATCGACTGGACGGCGGTGCAACCGACTTTCAGCTCGCCGGTCGCCCCGGCAATGTCAGCACAAACCGCGCCCCCGGTCCCGCCGCAACGGTAAGATCGCCGTGCATCGCGCGCGCGAGGCGCCGCGAAATATAAAGACCGAGCCCGCTGCCGCCATCGCCAGTGCGGCCCAGCCGTTCGAACTTTTCGAACACGCGCGCGATCTGGTCTTCGCGCAGCCCCGCGCCTTCGTCGCGCACCGCGATCCACGCGGTCGTGGCATCGCCGCCGCATTCAATTGTGACGGTCGACTGCGGCGGGCTGTAGCGGATCGCATTGGTGACGAGATTGAGCAGGATTTGCAACACACGGCGAAATTCGCCGATCGCGGGCACTTTGGCGGTGTCGTCGGGCAGCGCAAGTGCAATGCCGCGTTCCTGCGCACGCATGGCCAGGATGCCGGCCGCACGGCGCGCGCAATCGGCAAGGTCGATGCGATCGGGTGCAGGTGAAAATTCGGGTGCTTCGACTGCGTCAAGATCGGCAAGATCCTCGACCAGCGCCAGCAAGTGCCGCCCCGCTTCTGCGATATCGGCGGCGTAGCCCGCATAGGCGTCGGACAGCGGCCCCGCCAGCCGGGTGCGGATGGTTTCGGCGTTGGCGATGATCCGGTTGATCGGCTGGCGCAGCGCGGGCGCGAGATCGCGCCCGATCAGCCGGCTGCCCGGCGTCGTTTCGGCAGCGAGCAACGGTTCGGGCTCAGCCGGCGACTGCGGCGCGCGCAAGCCGTCGGCGGCAAGCAGCAATTCGAACCCGGCTTCGCCGCGCGGCAGCAACCGTGCGCGCCACGGCCGGTCCGATCCCTCGATCCGCAGCACGGCGTCGTCGAGCAGACGCCAGTGCAGCGGCTGACGATGGGCAATGCCGATCAGTTCGACCGCCTCGCTCCATGGCCGGCCGCTCTCGCGCCACTGGTCCGCGAGCGCGCGCAACGCGCCCGCGTCGTGCACAAGATCATTGTCTTCAAGCCGCAGGTCGACCGCCAGCACGCGTTGATCACGATCGAGCACCGCGTGCAGCGCAGCGATCTGGCCGAGCACAGCGGCGTCGGCGCCCTGATCCGCCGTGGCTTCACCCGCCAGCCGCCAATGGCTGAGCGCGATATGCGTGCCCTCGCCGGCTGGCGCAACATGCGCCAGAAATGCAATCTGCCTGCCTTCGTCAACCGCGTTCACAGTGCGCAATTGCGCCACGCCCGACGCGCGCGTGCGGCGCACCAGCGTCAGCAGCGCTGGCACCGCCAGCGTTCCCGGCATATCGCCGCCGCAGCGCAATTGCAGCCCGGCAAGCGCCGGCCCGGCTTCGATCAGTCGGTCGGCGGCATCGCAGCGGCCCTCGATCGGCGTCACCCGCGTCATGCCGACACCTCGCCAAGCAGCGCATCGGCAGCGCCGGCCTGTTCGACCAGCATGACCAGCGCGGCATCGGCTTCGGGCCTGATCGCGAGCAATTGCGCGGCCGCCTCGACACCCGACAGCCCGGCTGCGCGCAACAGCAATGCCAGTCGGACCGCATGATCTTCGGCAAGCGCCAGCGCGACGCGTTCGCGTGGATGGCCCGACGCCAGCGCGAGCGCGCTGAGGAACAGCGGCAATCCGGCCTGGTCGATCTGCAGCGCGCGCGTGATGTCATCTCCGAGCGACGCAAGCAGTCGCCGCAGCAGCCCAAGTCGCGTTTCAGGTTCGGCTTTGCCGCTCAATGGCGTTGCATCATCGAGCTGCCCGTGTTCGGCCCGCGCGGCAGCGCGCGTCGCCCGGGCCAGGTGTTGCAAGTCCGCCGGCAATTCATCGATCGGCAAGCGCATTTGGCGCAAGCACTGCCCGATCCGGCTCTGCGCTGCGAGCATGGCCGCAGCCAGCGCGGCAACATCATGCCCGGCTGCGGCGGGATCGAGCCGGTGCTCAACAAGCGGCGGCAGCACGGGATCGAGCCCGCGGTGCACCGCGAGTGCGATGGTCAACCGGGTCTCGATCGCGAGCGCGTGAAGATGCAGCAGGATCGGGCGGTGCGCGAGCAACATGTCGCGCAGCCGTTCGGCCAGGCCATGGTCTTCACCCGCCAACTGCCGCGCCAGATCCCCCGCCAGCGCGCGCACCCGCGCCACGGTCTCGTCATCAATCAGGCGGCTGGGTCCAAGCACCGCGTGGCGTTCGAGCAATGCGAGGCCCGTCACCAGCCGGTGCTCGGCACCGGCCAGCGCCTCTTTTGCGTCCCCCGCGCGATCCGCACCAAGCGTAAGCACCATGGGACCGGCTTAATCGAATCGGGTTAAGGCGGAGTTAACCATTTCGGATCGTTTCGGGGTGATTGTCAGCGCCCAGATCACCAGCCCGATCACACCCGCGCGCAAGCATAGATCGAACGGCAGCAGCATGCTCGTCGCCGCCAGCGCCAGTGCCAGCACCAGCCGGTCGCGCAGCCACCAGGTCATGCGCCCCTCGGGCACCACACGCGGCAGAAAATGCAGCAGCAGCAGCAACATGACCGGGGCGAACCAGCCGATCGCGAACGGCACGCCGGGCCCGGCCGGGATCTGGCTGCGCCAGGCCGCAAGCACGACCAGCGCCGCATCGATCATCAGTTCGAACCACATGCCGGTGGGCGGCTGCTTGCCGGTTTCGAGCAGCGACTGGCGCTCGATCCGCGTGATCAGCGCAGCGACCCGCGCCAGCACCCAGGCCACCGCGAGCAGCCCGAAGCCTGGCGTGCGCCAGCCGAACCAGCCCGATCCCAGCGCCAGCAACAAGGCGACCACCCCGCCAAGGGCCACCACCCAGGGCCGCGTGCCGGCGTGGAGCAGCGCCGGCCCCACCAGTTGCACCAACCTTTCAGCGATCCATTCGCCCGGGCTGCGAACATGCGCGCTCGCGCTGTGCAGCCGCAGCCATACCAGTTCGATCGCTTGCGCCTCTGGCTCGGAACGCACCACGGCCCAGCGCCCGTCGGCGATCGCTGCATCGGGCAGTGCGCGCAAGGGCACGCGCCCCTGCACCGCGAGCCGCAACAACGCGGCATGCGCGTTCCATTCGGGCGGCAGATCGCCCAACCCCGCAACCACGCGGCCCGGCACATGCATCGCGCCGGCATAGGCATGGTTGATATCGATCCGTTCAAACCCGGCGGCGAGCCCGGCTTCGACCGGCAGCGCAAGCACCGCATTGGCTTCGTCGAGCTGCGCCAGCGCCAGTTCGGGCTGCGCCAGCAGGCCATCGCCCAGCACAATCAGATCGTCTTCGGCCATGACCAGCGGCAAGAGACCGTGCGCCGAAGTGATCACGTGAAACCGTGCGCCCGACGCTTCTGCCGCCTGTTGCAAGGCGACCACTTCACCGGTCAGCGCTTCGGCAAGCACCACCACGCGCGTGCACCCAAGCGCAAGCGCAAGGCCAAGCTGGTGCCGCACCAGCGACCGCCCGCCGATCGTCAGGCTTGCGCGCAAGCCCGCGGGTTCACCGCTCGCGGCTTCGGTTATCGACAGCAATGCGACCCGCAACGACCCTGATCTCCTGTTCGCGTTGCCACGCCGCCGATCGGGGCCTGCGGGCGCGTCTGCCCGTCGCCATAGGCGCCGGTGCGTCGTCAGGCTAGGCGCCGCTCCGGCTTATGCCAAGCCGCGCGATCACCTTAGTGAGCGGGAGCTTAACGATTGCGGACCGCTTGTCCTTGCAAAAGTGCTAAGATTACGCGGTCGGGTCGATTTCCTGGAGCAATTTGCGGATCCGGCGCAAGACCCCCGGGTCGCCCGGCACGCCGGCAATTGCCTCGTCGGCCAGCGCGATCAGTTCGTTGCCGTGGAACGTGGCCGCCAGCCCTTTGAGCCGTTCGGCCGCGATGCGCCAATTGGCATCGCACCGCGCGCGGCGCATCAGATCGAGCGTGGCGAGCGCGCTGTCAAGAAACGCGCGGCGCAATTCGCGCAACAGCGCGGGATCGTCGCCCAGCGCAGAAACCAGATGCGCATCGATTGCTTCACCAAGATAGGCCATGGCGCATTCATGCCCTCTCCCCGGTTAAGGCGGGGTTACACAGCAGGCAAAAACCGTGTTAGAACGGGACGCATGAACGGGGGATCACGCATTTTCGCGCTCGATGGAGAGCCGGTCGACGACACCGCGGGTGCGGAAGGTCACGCACCGCCGACGGTCGCAGCATATGGCGACGACCATGCCGAAGCCGCACAAACCGGCTATGCGCTTGAGCCGCGCGGGCGATTGCGCTGGATCGTTCCGGCACTCGCAACGCTGCTGATCGTGGGCTGGACCGGGCTCTTTGCACTGGCCAAGGCGCCGCAGCTGCGATCGGCGCCAACGCCCGATACGCTGGTCAATCTGGTGACGGTGTGGGTGCTGCCGGTCATGCTGGTGCTGATCGGCGTGCTGATCACGCGCACCACTTTGCGCGATGCCAGCCGCCACGCGGCGGTGATCGGCGCGCTTGCCGACGAAAGCCGTCAGCTCGATGCGCGGCTGCGCAACATGAACACCGAATTGTCGCTCGCGCGCGATTTCATCGCCGCGCAAAGCCGCGATCTCGAATCGCTGGGCCGGGTCGCGGTCGATCGGCTGTCGGGCTCGGCCGATCGGCTCAAGGATCTGATCGCCTATCAGGGCAGGGATATGGA
>CAITOD010000616.1 GCA_903893935.1 uncultured Sphingomonadales bacterium | reverse complement strand
GATCGAAATGGCCAGCGCCAGATCGATCAGCGGCGAAATCATCGCGAACACGATCTGGAACATCCACGCCTGCGGCATGCCCACAAAGGCCAGACCCGTCGGCGCGCGTTCGGTCATCACCGAACGGTGCTTCCACAGGCATTGCAGCGTGCCATAGGCCCAGCGGAACCGCTGTTTGCCCAGCGCGCGCAGCGTTTCGGGCGCTTCGGTCCAGGCCACCGCATGTTCGTCATAAGCGACTTTCCAGCCCTTGCGCTGGATCGCGATCGTCAGGTCCTGGTCTTCGGCCAGCGTGTCTTCGGGATAGCCGCCGACATCTTCGAGCGCGCTCAGCCGCCAGGCGCCGACCGCGCCGGGTACGACCATGATCGCATCGAAGCGGGTGAGCGCGCGGCGTTCGATATTCTGCGCGGTAACGTATTCGACCGCCTGCCAGCGGGTGACCAGATTGACCCGGTTGCCCACTTTGGCATTGCCTGCAACCGCGCCGATATCGGGATCGACAAACCAGCGCACCAGCCGCGCGATCGTCTCGGGCTCGAACTGCGTGTCGGCATCGAGCGCGACGATGATTTCGCCCGAGGCCTGGGCCAGCGCGCGGTTGAGCGCGCTGGCTTTGCCGCCGTTGACCATCGTCATCAGCCGCACCCGCGGCTCGTTGCCGAACACCCTGGCGACGATTTCGCTGGTGCGGTCTTTCGAGCCGTCGTCGGCCACGATCACTTCCATCGGGTGGTAATCGCTGGCGAGAATGCGGTGGACCGAGGATTCGATCACGCGTTCTTCGTTGTAGGCAGGGATGATCACCGAAACGAGCGGGCGCTCCATATCGTCGGGAGCGTCTTCGGGCGCGCCTGCTGGCGCGTCCTGGGGCGGTTGCATGTCTTCATCGCGGTCAGCCACCAGCGCCAGCCCGGTCAGGCTGAGCGAGCGGATCACGCCCAGCGCAATGGCGAAGAAGAACATCCAGTTGAGCCCTGACAGCAGGCCGGCAAGCACCACGAAGATGCCGACATCGAGCCGCACCGCGACCAGATCCCAGCCTTCGACTTTGGGCATCACTGCATCGCGGTCGAGCCCGGCCAGTTCCGATGCGGGCACAAACGTATAGCCGTCGGCGCGCAGTTTCTCGATGATTTTGGGCAGTGCCAGCACCGTCTGGCTGCGATCGCCGCCGCCATCGTGGAGCAGCACCACATTGACCGTGCGGTCGCTGGTCGCGCCTTCGACCTGGCTGATCGTGCGCTGCGCGATATCGTCGGCGGTGCGCTTCTGCCAGTCGCCCGGATCGCCGTGCAGCCCGACGATCGAATAGCCCGCCTGTTGCGCGATCAGCGCCGGGCCGAGTTCGTCGGGTGTGGTCGGCTCGGCGTCGCCGAAATAGGGCGCGCGGAACAGCCGGGTCGATCGCCCGGTATAGGCCTCGATCAGCCGCTGCGTGGTGTTGAGCTCGAGCCGGATGCCGGTGTCGCTGACATCGGCCATGTTGGGATGGGTGTAGCTGTGGTTGCCGAGTTCGAAATTGTCGGCCAGCTCGCGTTCAAGGATCTGGCGGTTTTCGACGCCGTTTTCACCGATCACGAAAAATGTGCCGGGCACGTGATAGCGTTCGAGCACCGAGAGGATCAGCGGGGTCCATTTCGGGTCAGGCCCGTCGTCGAACGTCAGCGCGATCTGCCTGCCGCGATCGCCGGTTCGGCGCACCACATATGGCGTCGGCAACTGGTCATAGCTTTCATTGGTCACCAGATTCGAGCGCGGATCGAACCGCAGCGAGCGGCTGCCGCCTTGCGGCACCGAATCGATGCGCAGGATCTCGCCATTGCCTTCGATATCGACGTTGGTCATTTCCTGCAGCGGGCCGAGATTGGGGCGCGCATTGCGGCCCTGGCGCCAGCTCGCCAGCGCGGTCCAGAACCCGGGGTCTTCCGAGCCCAGCCGCCACAGCGCGACCGAACCGATGCCGAACTGCCCGAGCACCTGCATCTGGTTCCAACTCGTCGCCGCATCGATCATCCACACGTCGTGGCGCACCGGGGGCGTGGCGGGATTGCCGTCATTGTTTTCGTCAAAGGCAAAACCGGCGTTGCCGCTGGTGCGGTCCCACGCCGGGCGCGTGCCCGAATCGAGCGCAGACAGCCAGGCTTCTTCCACCGACAGCGGATCGGCATCGCCGTTGTGCCAGTCATAGGCATAGCTGCCCAGCGCCACGATCACTTTGTTCGGCGGCACGCCTTTCAGCGCATCGCCGAGATGGCTGACAAACCAGTTGTTCGACGCGATCGGCCCCGGCGTGCCGGTCATATAGTGTTCGTCATAGGCCATCAGCACGACTTTGTCGGCCACGCGGGCAAAATCGCGCGAACTCCAGGCATCGTCGTCGATCGGCACGGTAACCGTCACCAGCCGGTGCTTGGGCGCCAGCCGCGCGTGCAGTTCGGCGATGAACTGGCGTTCGAGCGCGATGCCGTTTGCCGGCATCGTTTCGAAATCGACCATGATCCCGGCATCGCCATTGGCATCGAGTGCGGCATCGATGCTGCGTTCGATTGCCGCGCGCCGCGCTGAACTGGCCAAAGCGCGCGTGGTGCCGGGGCCATCCCAGTTGCCGCCGGCGATGTTCTGGATCACATCGATCACCAGCGGGTGGTGGATCTGCCCTGCCAGCACGCGGCGCATGCGGGTATCGTCGCTGCCGACGAAATTGCCCTGGCTGTCGAGCGTGAACAGCGTGGGTGCGACCCAGTCGAGCGTCGGGACCTGACGTTTGAGGCTTTCCACCGCGCCACTGCCAAACGGCGAATAGAACCCGATCGTCAGGTTCTGCGACTGGCGCGCAGCCCGCACAGTGCGCGGCCCGAACAGCGCGGTAAAGCGCCGCGACAATCGGCCCACCTGGGTGCGCAGCGGCAAAGGCTGCGGACGTTCGAACCCGAGCTTGAGCGGTTGCGATGTGGGTACGGTCGCAACCGTGGTTGCAAATGCCAGCGCGGTCAGGATCAGCAGCGCGATCGCAGCGAACACGGTGCGCCGTGTCCAGCGCCGCCGGCGCCCGGTGGGGTCAAAGAAAATCGGACGTTG
>CAITOD010000615.1 GCA_903893935.1 uncultured Sphingomonadales bacterium | reverse complement strand
GCCCTTGTTCGCAGGCTTGATAATCGAGGCGACATGGCGCGACCACGCCTCCAGCGCGGATTGCTTTTCATCCCGCCAATCGTGGCGCTGGTAAATGCCTGCCACGCCGCCCTTGGCACCAGATACGTGGTTCAGCACGGCTTCCGTGACCTCGAAGCGCACGCCTAGCCGCTGTAGGCCGGTGGCGAGCGTGCGACGCAGGTCATGGACCCGCCACGGTGACAGCGCGCCCGCATCCTTGCGAACCTTCGTCACTTCATCATCCAGCAAGGTCTTGGCTTGGGAGAAACAACTGATCGGCTTCTTTCCACTGATCGACACAACCGGGCCTGCCTTCGGCCAGCGTTGAGCATCCGGCTTTGCATCCTTAGCAGCGATCTGCCGAGCAAGCGCCAGCCGGTCCAGTTCCTCCACCACGGCGGGAGCAAGCGGCACGATATGCGCCACCCCGTTCTTGGCCTTGTCAGCGGGAATAATCCAAGTCGCCGTTGCGCGATCTAATTCTGGCCAAATCATGCCTGCAACTTCTTCGCGGCGCTGACCAGTCAGCAACAGCAGCCGGTAAAATGCGCCCAACGGCTCACGCATTTTCCCAGTGGCCTGCCAGACCGACGCCAATTCTTCGTCTGCCAATACCCTGTCGCGGGCCTTGGGGCCTTTGGGCTTCGCCATGCTTGGGACCGGATTGTCGCAAATGTCGCCACGCTCCAATGCCCACCGGAACAGAATGGACGCATAGGCGAACACTTGCTGGCGGCTGGCTTTGCGCGAAGCCGGGATAGCATCAATGGCGGCTTGCAGGTCAGTCTTGGTGATATGGGGCAGCGGCTTGCCGCGCAGCTTGGGCAACAAGTATTTGTTGATCGACACCTTGGCCTGTCCGACGCTGGTCGGGCGGTGATCCAATTCATATTCTGCCAGCCACTTTTCGGCGATGATCTCAAATGCCAACTCGCCGTCAAGCCGCGCCTTCTCGGCGGCGATCCGGGTCGCGTCATCCTCGGCGGACATCCTGTCCAGATCGCGCTGGCGAGGATCAATGCCTTGCTCCACCAGCGCCGCCAGCGCTTTCGCCTGACTGCGTGCTTGATCAGGTGTGAGCTTGCCGTGCGCGCCGATGGTGTAGCGCTTTGCAGGGGCGCGCTTGGCGTCGCCGGGTCGTTCAATCCGATACTGAAACACATAGACCTTGCCCCCGGATGGGGTCACTTTCAGGCCAAAGCCCTTGACCACCTCCCTACCGTCCGCATCCCAGACGAAATAATCCCGCTCGCCGGGCGTGGCGGCATCAACAGTTCGTTTTGTTATCGGTCCATTCGCCATCGGCCATGCTCCCTAGCAAGCCAATAGTAAGCCACAGCAATCCAATTTGCAACGAAACGCGATAACAGGAGGCAACGGAAATGCCGAATATCAGAGGTTTTTGGAAAATCACATGAGACAATCAGCCCCATTATTCATCATTCGTAATGATGGGGTCAGGTGTTCGAGTCACCTAAGCGGCACCATTTTTTCAATAACTTAGGCGGCATTCCGCCGACGCGCCGGAGTGATTTGCGCTCGTCAGTAAGCACATAGTAAGCATTGCGCGGGATTTCGCGACGCACCGGCGCATTTCCGTCCAAACAGTGGAGCGCAGTGTCCGATCTTTGCGTGTCCGATAAGCATGTGGCTTGACCGACTAACATCAACATTTTGCGCTCACTCGCCCTTTGCGCTCAGCATTTCACCGATTCTGGCTCGCAGCCGTTCACGGCGATCAGCGTGGAACTGCTCGAATCCTTCGAGCGTTTCGGGAATGACCCCGAGATCGTGCATCTTGCAGTAATGCAATTTATCGCCCGGATTGGGATAATGGCCTGAAAGCCACTGGGCAGGCAGGGCATCGCGCTTTTCGGTGTTCGCAGTACCTTCCAGCAATTGCAGGTTGGGCAACTCGTTTGCCATCCTCGCAAGGCTCTCGATCTTTTCCTCGG
>CAITOD010000614.1 GCA_903893935.1 uncultured Sphingomonadales bacterium | reverse complement strand
GCCGGAACCGGCGTGGGTCAGCGACTTTGCCGAGTGGATCAACCACGCAATCGTGGCGCAGCGGACGTGCGATCTGGTGTCGTACCGCCGGCTGGCGCCGTTTGCGGCAGAAAACCATCCGACCGACGAGCACCTGTTGCCGCTGTTTGTGGCAATCGGCGCAGCGGGCAGGCACGCCCGCCCCTCACGCATTCATCAAAGCACCGATCTCGGCATTCTGCGCATGGATTCGTATCGCTTTGATTGAACCCGAAAGATCCCTCCTCGAACCAAGGAAACCCCCCGATGTCCCGAATTCTTGTGATCCGCAGCTCTGCCAATGGCGAAGCATCGGTCAGCAATCGGCTGATCGATGCCTATCTGGCAGCCCATCCCGAAGCACATGTGACCGAGCGCGACCTTGACGCCAACCCGGTGCCGCACGTGACCTCGGCCAGCCTGGCCGGTATCGGCCGGCATGCGCCTGAAGGCGACAAATTTGCCGAAACCCGCGCGTTGCAGGACACGCTGATTGCCGAAGTGTTTGATGCCGATCTGGTGGTGATCGGCCTGCCGATGTACAACTTTGGCATGCCGTCGACGCTCAAGAGCTGGTTCGATTTCGTTGGACGGGCCGGCACCACATTTCAGTACACCGCGCAGGGTCCCGAAGGCCTGGTCAAGGGCAAGAAGGCCGTGATCGCGCATGCGCGTGCTGGCAAGTATGACGACGCCTCGGGCTTTCCCTTCGCGCTCGCCCACACCAAGGCGCTGCTGAGCTTTATCGGCATCACCGCCGTCGAAACCGTGATTGCCGAAGGCATGGCGTTCGGCCCCGATGCGGCCGAAGCAGCCATCCGCAATGCCGTCACCCAAATTGCCAACATCGCCTGAGGAGATTACACCATGCGTTTCATTGCCCACATCATCATCGCTGCGGCCGCCCTCTCGCTGATGCCGGCCGGGGTCTATGCCCAATCGCCGGTCGCCAATGTCGATCCCGAAGCCGCGCAGGCGGGCCAGTACAAAGTGGAAACCAGCCACACCCGCACGCAGTTTACCGTCAGCCATATGGGCTTTTCCGACTGGTACGGCGATTTCACCGGCACGACCGGCACGCTGAGCCTTGATCCTAGGGCCATCGGCTCGGCCAAAGTCGATATCACTATTCCCGTGGCCAGTGTCAGCACCACCAACGCCAAGCTGGATGGCGAGCTGAAAAGCGCCGACTGGTTAGACGCCGACAAGTTCCCGACGATCCATTTCGTGTCGACCGAAGTGGTGAGGACGGGCGCGCGCACGGCCATGATCAAGGGCAATCTGACCTTTCACGGCGTGACCCGGCCCGCGACGCTGCAGGCCAGTTTCAACGCCGGCGGGGTCAATCCGCTGAGCAAGGGCTATACCCTGGGCTTCAACGCCACGACCGAGATCAACCGCTCGGACTATGGCGTAAAGACTTATGTGCCGCTGATCGGCGACACGGTGGCAATCCGCATCAGCGCGGCGTTTGAAAAGACCAACTGAGCACAGGCTCACACGCAACGGGGGCCAGCTGCCGGCTGGCCCCCGTCATGTGTTTTGTGCTGCGATCAGTTCTTCGTCTGATCGACCAGCTTGTTCGCGCCGATCCACGGCATCATCGCGCGCAGGCGGGCGCCGGTCTGTTCGATCGGGTGCGCGGCGGCGGCTTTGCGGGCGGCTTTCAGTTCGGGTTGGCCGGCGCGGTTGTCGAGCACGAAGTTCTTGACGAAGCGGCCGGCCTGGATGTCGGCGAGTACGCGCTTCATTTCGGCTTTGGTTTCGCTGGTGATCAGGCGCGGGCCGGTGGTGATGTCGCCGTATTCGGC
>CAITOD010000613.1 GCA_903893935.1 uncultured Sphingomonadales bacterium | reverse complement strand
CTAGAGCGCTTATCGCTCCGATTGCATCGGAGCAGCGCTCTAGATTCCTGTTTTGCCGCATTTTCCGAGTCAGCAGGTGTTTCCACCTGCCTTGAAAATGCTCTAGGGCGCGATGCATGTCCGACACGCTTTCACCGCTCGCCCTGCCCTTCCCCGCCATGCCGCCGATCAGGGGTGTTACCGCCCATACGGTGCGCGCGGGGTACAAGGATTGGGGCCGGACCGATCTGACCTATGTGACGCTGGCACAAGGCACCACGGTCGCCGGCGTGTTCACCCGCAATGTGTGCTGCTCGTCCGAAGTCGAACTCGGGCGGCTCAACGTCGCGCAAGGGCACGCCCGCGCGCTGGTCGTCAACGCGGGCAATTCGAACGCGTTCACCGGCTATCGCGGGCGCGAGGCGGTCGAGGCGATCATGGACCAGGTTGCCGCGCACCTGGGCTGCCCGCGCGAACAGGTGTTTGTGTCATCAACCGGGGTGATCGGCGTGCCGCTGCCCAAAGACAAGGCGCGCGCGGGGATCGACGCCGCGCTGACCGCGCCCGAGGCAAGCTGGGAACAAGCGGCGCGCACCATCGGCACCACCGATACGTTTCCCAAAGGCGCCACAGCGACTGCCATTGTCGGCGGCACGACCGTATCGCTGTCGGCGATCATCAAGGGTTCGGGGATGATCGCGCCCGACATGGCGACAATGCTGGGCTATGTGTTCACCGATGCCGATGTGAGCCCGGCGTTCCTCCAGGCGGCTTTGTCCGACGCCAATACGCGCACGTTTTCGTGCATCACGGTCGATAGCGACACTTCGACCAGCGACACCGTGCTCGCCTTTGCCACCGGCATGGCGGGCAATCCGCGCATCGAACATGCGGGGTCGCCCGGCGCCGATGCCTTTGCTGCCGCCCTGCTGGCGGTGTGCCGCGAACTTGCGCAGCTGGTCGTCCGCGATGGCGAAGGCGCGCAGAAATTCATTACCGTCGCGGTCGGCGGCGCGGTCAGCGACGATAGCGCGCGGCGCATCGCGCTGTCGATTGCCAATTCGCCGCTGGTCAAGACCGCGATCGCGGGCGAAGACGCCAACTGGGGCCGCGTGGTGATGGCGGTGGGCAAAGCCGGCGAACCCGCCGACCGCGACCGGCTGTCGATCGGCTTTGGCGGCACCTGGGCTGCACGCGAAGGCCAGCCGCTGGCCGATTACGACGAAGCGCCGGTAGCCGCACACCTCAAAGGTCGTGAAATCACGATCGAGGCCGATATCGGGCTGGGCGAGGGTCGCGCCACGGTGTGGACGTGCGATCTGACGCATGGCTATATCGCGATCAACGCCGATTACCGCTCGTGACCCAGGCGTTCGATGCTCCGATGGCGGCGCTGCTCCAACGCGTCGCGCAAACCGCGATCCTGCCCCGCTACCAGCATCTTGCGGTCGGCGAAGTGATCGACAAGGCGGTCGACGATCTGGTGACCGTGGCCGATACCGAGGCCGAAGCGCTGCTGAGCGAAGCGCTGGCATCGCTGTTGCCCGAAGCGGCGATTGTCGGCGAAGAGGCCGCGCACGCCGATCCGGCCGTGCTTGACCGGCTGGGCGAAGGCCTGTGCTGGATCATCGATCCGGTCGATGGCACCAACAATTTTGCCGCCGGGCGGCCGCCGTTCGGCATTCTGATCGCGCTTGCCGAACGCGGCGAAGCGATCGCCGGGTGGATTTACGATGTGCTGAGCGGGCGGCTTTGTTCGGCGCATCGCGGGGCCGGCGCCTTCGTCAATGGCGAGCGGGTCTGCGCGCGAGGCACCGGCGCCAGCCCGCCGGTGGCGGCGATCTCGCTGCTGTTCATGGACCCCGAACGCCGCGCGGCAATGACCGCGCGGGTCACGCCGCATTATACCGTTGTCGATATTCCGCGTTGTGCTGCCGAGCAGTACCCGCGGATCGTGCTCGGGGTGAACGATGTCTCGATCTTCGAGCGCACTTATGCATGGGATCACGCGGCCGGGGTGCTGTTTGTCAACGAGGCCGGCGGGCGGGCAGCACGGCCCGACGGCAGCGCCTATCGCGTCGACCGGCAGCAGGAGCGCGGGCTGATCGCGGCGGCAAGCCCCGCGCTGTTCGAGGAAATGGCCGGGCGGTTGGCGGGGATTTGACTACTCTCCTGGCCTATCCTTTTCTCAACATCCGTTCGTGCTGTGCTTGTCGAAACATGCGCGCGGATGCAT
>CAITOD010000612.1 GCA_903893935.1 uncultured Sphingomonadales bacterium | reverse complement strand
GTGCATGCTTTGCTACACCAGCGGCACCACCGGCAATCCCAAAGGCGTGCTTTACGAACATCGTTCGACCATGCTCCATGCGATGTGCGGACTGACCGTATCGGTGTTTGCGCTCGACACGCGCACGGTGATGCTGCCGATCGTGCCGATGTTTCACGCCGCAAGCTGGGGCCTGCCCTGGTCGGGGGCCGCGGCGGGCGCGAAATTCGTCTATTCGGCGGTCAACGACCCTGCGGTGTTGTGCGATCTGTTCGAGCGCGAGAAAGTCACCGCCGGCGCAGGCGTGCCGACGGTGTGGCTGGGCATGTTGCAGCATCTCGAAGCGACCGGCCGGCCGATCCCGCCCAGCCTGAAGCAAGTCGTGTGCGGCGGTTCGGCGATGCCGCGATCGATGATCGAGCAGTTCATGCGCGCAGGCATACGCGTCGCACATCTGTGGGGGATGACCGAGACCTCGCCGATCGGCACCACCGGCGGCGAGGGCTGGGATTGGGACGATCTGGCGTTCGACGACCAGGTCAGCATCAAGGCGATGCAGGGCAATCCGCCATTCGGGGTGGAACTGCGCTGCGTCGACCTCGCCGATCCAACGCGTGTACTGCCGCGCGACGGCAAGACCGCAGGGGCGCTGCACGTGCGCGGGCCATGGGTGATCAAGCGCTATTTCAAGGCCGACAAGGACGCGGTCGATGCGCAAGGCTGGTTCGACACCGGTGATGTGGCGGTGATCCACCCCGATGGCACGCTGCAACTGACCGACCGCACAAAAGACGTGATCAAGTCGGGTGGCGAATGGATCAGCTCGGTCGAGCTCGAAAACGCCGCGGTGGGCCACCCGGGCGTTGCCGAAGCCGCCGCGATCGGCATTTATCACCCCAAATGGGATGAACGGCCTTTGCTGGTGGTGGTGCGCAAGCCGCACAGCGATCTGGCCGAGGCCGATTTGCGCGCCTACCTTGGCCAGCATGTCGCCAAATGGTGGGTGCCCGATGAAGTCGCGTTCGTCGACGAATTGCCGCACACCGGCACCGGCAAGATCAGCAAGAAAGACTTGCGCGACCGGTTCCGCGACTACCGCTGGAGAGCCTGACCTTGGCTGACGAGCTGACGTATATCGATCCCGACCGTGCCAACTTCGACCGGTTCAAGGCGCTGCCGCGCGACACGCCGATCCACATGCTCAATCTGATCCGTTTCAAGCCGCTCGCCACTTATCCGGCGGGGCATGACCTCGCCGACAAAGCTCTGACTGGCGCGGAGGCGTATCGCGAATATATGCTCGCGATCCGCCCGGTGCTCGAACGCGCGGGCGGGCGCATGGCCTGGGCCGGCACGTTCGAATGCGTGGTGACCGGGCCGGCTGAATGGCCGTGGGACGAGACATTCGTGATGTCGTACCCCGATGCGGCGGCGTTCATCGGCATGGTCAAGGACCCCGACTACGCGCCGGTCGTCGTGCACCGCCAGGCCGCCGTCGCCGACAGCCGCCTCGTGCGCTTCAATCCTCCCCGGAACGGGGAGGGGGACCGCCCATAGGGCGGTGGAGGGGTGGTTCGACCGGGCGCAATCGTGGTGATGCAGTGCCTGGGGCAAGGCCCCTCCACCACGCTTCGCGTGGTCCCCCTCCCCGTGCCGGGGAGGATCAGAGCAGGGTCAGTTGGCCGTCGGGGGCGGGCGGGCGGAAACGGGTGCAATCGAGATTTGCCCTCGTCTGCGGGATTCCGGCGCGTTGGCGGGCAATGCGGAAGCGTGTGCGGATCAGGTCGGCCCACACGCCTTGCGGTTTCATCCGCGTGAAAAACGCCGGGTCGTTGTCGCGGCCGCCGCGCAAGGACTGGATGGTGGCCATGACTTTGTCGGCCCGGTCGGGGAAATGCGCCTGCAGCCATTCGCGAAACAAGGGTGCCACTTCATGCGGCAGTCGGATCGCAATCCAGCTGGCCGAAACTGCGCCCGCAGCCCCCGCGCGCGCGAGGATCGCTTCGATATAATCATCCGTGATCGCCGGAATGATCGGCGAGACATTGACCCCGACATGAACCCCGGCATCGGCCAGCCGCGCAATCGCCTCGAGTCGCTTGTCCGGGGTCGAAGCGCGCGGTTCGAGCGCGGCGGACAGCTTTGCATCGAGCGTGGTCACCGAAATTGCCACCGCGATCAGGTTGTCGCGCGCCATTGCCGCGAGCAGATCGATATCGTCGAGCACGCGCGCCGACTTGGTGGTGATCGTGACCGGATGGCACGCTTCGGCGCAGACTTCGAGGATTTGCCGGGTCAGTCGGTAGTGCCGCTCGATCGGTTGATAGGGATCGGTGTTGGTGCCCATCGCGATCGGCGCGGGCCGGTACCCGCGCGCGCCCAGTTCGCGCCGCAACAACTTCGCCGCGTCGGGTTTGGCAAACAGCCGGGTTTCGAAATCGATCCCCGGCGACAGATCGTGCCAGGCATGCGTCGG
>CAITOD010000611.1 GCA_903893935.1 uncultured Sphingomonadales bacterium | reverse complement strand
GCCCAACTCACCCGCCTGATGCAGGACCCCGCCTTCGAGGAAGCCGTCTGCACCGCCCCCGCCATGCGCCGCGACCTGCGCGCCCTCTGCCACATGCTCGGCATCACGCCACCGGACTTTCTCAGCCCGCCGGAGCCGGATCCGCCGCCTTCGCCGGTGCCGCGCGGGAAGGCATTGAACCGTCTCCTCAAAAGCAAGAAAGCCTTGTTCTTTTTTTCAAAAACGCTACTGTGTTCCGTGTCAACTTCAATCGGCGGATTTTGTAGATCGGTTGGTTTCGGTATCGACGCATTCGTTCGCTGCCGGGCATCTCCCCCTCCGACCTCTGATTGTGCTTACGCCAGCGCGGCCGGCGTCAAGCCCAAGCCGCCTGCGGCGGTCGCTTCGCGAGGCTTGACCGCGGCCGCGCTGGCGAAGCAAGGGCTCGGGGCCGGAAGAAAGTCAGGTTGTGTGCAAAGCCCGCTGACCTGCCTGCTTGCGTCGGTGTTCGCCTATGCCGGAACCGTTCTCGGGGCCTCGGCCATGAACGCAGTCTGCTTGCGCACGACCGTATGCGCCAGAACCAGCAACTTGCGGGCGATGGCAATCAGAATGACCCGCTTCGGCTTGCCGGCCGCGGTCATGCGGGCCACGAAATCGGTGAACTGCGGATTATGACGCCGCGCGCTCAAAGCGCAGAGATAGAGCGCACTGCGCAGGGCCGCGTGGCCGATGCGGGTGATGCCGACTGAGCGTTGTCGGGCCCCGGAGCTGTGCTCGGAAGGCGACAGGCCCGCAAAGGCGGCCAGCCCCTTCGGCGTGAACGACGCCAGGTTCGGCAGTTCGGCCAGGATCAGCGCCGCGGTGGTCTCGCCGATCCCCGGGATGCTGCAGATCAGCGTGAAGTTGGTCCGCAACGCCACATCCTGATCGACCAAGTCGCGGATCGCCGCCGTCATCGCCGCGATCTCGTCATCGATCTGCCGCAGCATGCGGGCGATCGAGGCATGCAGAACCGGCGAGACCGCGCCAGCCTTCTGCCGGTTGACCTCTTGCGTGCGCGCGGATTTGAGACTGGCGCAGCGACGAACCAGTTCGCGCAACTCGCGCATATGGGCCAAAGGGGGTGACCATGGCGCCGGGGTATGGGCGCGGCAGAAGCGAGCCAGCAGAGCCGCATCGAGACGATCGGTCTTGTTGCGCGCCAGTTCGCTGCCACCGAATGACTTGACCTGACGCGGATTGACGATGCTGACGGTCGCACCGCTGGCGTAAAGATGCGCCGCGACATCCAGACCCCAGTTGCCAGTCGCTTCCATGCAAGCGTGCACCGAACCCGCCGCGTGGCGTGCAAGCCAGCTGTCGAGCGCTGCAAATCCCGCCTGGTTGTTCTCGAATGTATTGAAGTGGTTGCGACCGGTCGCCATCAGGCAGACGTCGAACTTGGTTTTGGCGATGTCGATACCGAGGATATTCATCGTCACGGACCCACCCTCAAGTGTCCGCGCCTCTCAAGCCGTTCTTGTAAACGGGCTGTCCGGCCACGCCGGCGCCCTACCTACTGTTCAGCCGAGCCGCGGAAGGCGCAGCGGGCCCCCAACTTTTTTGCGAAACACGTTCAAGAACCGCTCAGGGTCACCGCTGCCATCCCTGCCATTTGGCCTATGGCAGGGAGTAACGCGGACTTACAAGAACGGCCTGCTCACTTGCTTTTCCGGCCTCGCGCGCGCGTGCGGCGGCTTCGCGGGCCATAGTGGCGCAGTGGCCGGTGTAGGCGGTGGGGTCGAGCAATTGGGCGATGGCTTCGTTGGTGAGGTGAGCGGAGACGCGCGGGTCGGCGGCGAGGAGGTCGCCGAAGGGGCGGTTTTCGG
>CAITOD010000610.1 GCA_903893935.1 uncultured Sphingomonadales bacterium | reverse complement strand
CTGGCGTTAAGAAACCGCCTCGCTCGTCACGCGAGAAAAATAGCCACCACAGCCGCCGGCTGCAAGCGAGGCCGTGATCACGTTTCGATCACGCGATGCGCGTTTCATAGGCGGCGACATAGCCCTCAAGGGCGACGCGGATGATGGCCTCTAGCAGCCTGTCTGACTGAAGCTTGACCGCAGAACGCCGGGTGCGATGCCGCTAGTTCGAGCTTCCGCGGGTGCTTGATCGCGTCGGAGCGCTCGATGATCGCATTCAGCTTGACCGCAGATAGCCTGCTCTTCGTCGCGCCAACCTCGTTCGGCCTCTTCATACAGCGGCGAGGACGAACATCCGCTTCAAGTTCCACGCCATGGTCACGAGGCTCCATTCGCCGCGCACCTTTTCCAGCCCGCGCAATGAAAACTGACGGAATCCGAGCGCCGATTTGATGACGCCGAACACCGGTTCGGGCGTATGTTTGCGCAGGGCGTAAAGCGCCTTGCCTTCCTTCGTCTTCAAGCGATGCGCCATGGCCTCGACCGGCGTCGGATTTTCCGGCGCGGGCGGCGCTGGCTCGAAGCGTTCGGCAAGCGGCGGATGATGCGGCTGACGCCCCATCGCGATCAGCGGTTCAAGCCCCGCTTTCTCGCAAGCCGCGACATTCCCCGCGCTGAAATAGCCCGTGTCCGCCAGCAGCGTTTCGGGGTCGCCCAATTCCTTCGGCAGGGCTTCGATCTTGTCCAGCATCGGCGCGACTTGCCGCTTGTCGTTGGGGGCCTGAACCACGTCGACGGCGACGACCAGCAGGCTTCCCGCGGCGACGGCGGCCTGCGCATTGTAGCATTGGTCGAAGCCGCCGCCGGCTGCCGGCATGATGCGCGAGTCTTCGTCGGTGAGATTGATCTGATCGTCCGGCCTCGGGTCCTCGCTGGGCGGCTGTGGCGGCTTGCCGCCGGGCTTCTTGCCCGTGGCCGCCGTTTTGGCCGCGCGCGCCGCGAGTTTGGCTTCGTGCTCGGCAAGCTCCCGCGCATGGCGCTCCCTGGCCCGCGCCTCGATTTTCGCGCGTGCTTCGGCGAGCTTGCGCAGGCGCTCTTCGCGCAGCCCCAGTTCGTCGGGAATCGAAAGGCCATCGGGAATGTCGGCTGCGTCCGCCGCCTCGGCCCTGGCCATGAGACCGGCGACTTCGGCCTGCAATTGCGCCTCGATCTTGCCGGCATGCTCGTAGGACAGCGCGCTGTGCCGGCTGGCGTTGGCGTTTATCTTCGTGCCGTCGAGCCCGATCGTTCCCAGCTTCAGGACGCCCATCTCGCGCGCCAGCAGCAGCACCTGAACGAACAGCGCCTCGATCTCCTTGAGAAACCGCCGACGAAAACTTGCGATCGTGTCGTGGTCGGGATGATCGTTGGCCGCGAGGAAACGGAACGCCACCGAGTCGTAGGTCGCCCGCTCCAGTTTGCGGCTCGAAAACACGCCTGTCGCGTAACCGTAAACCAGCACGCTCAGCAGCATTCTCGGATGGTGCGCAGCCGAACCCGAGCCGCGATAAGCGCCGATCATGGCGCGCAGGTCGAGACCGTCGATCACCTCCGCCACGAAGCGCGCCAGATGCCTCTCCGGCAGCCAGTCGTCCACCGACGGCGGAAGCAGAAACCCGGTCTG
>CAITOD010000609.1 GCA_903893935.1 uncultured Sphingomonadales bacterium | reverse complement strand
CTACCACGGGTTCAGCCTGATCGCGAACATGACGGCCAACCACGCGCAGCAGAACCCCAGCTCGCTGGGCACGTTTGTGCGCGCGCACGGCATTCCCGACCTGTCGTATTCGGTCGCAACCAACTACGACATCACCGACAAGTTTGCCGTCGGTGTCGATGTGGCCGGGGTGACCAGCGAACTGCAGGGCTATCCCTCGAACGTGGAATGGCCGGGTTCGGCGGTGTTCAGCGCCAACATCAAGTATCGCCCGGTGAAGAACCTGGAAGTGGGCGTGAGCGCCTACAACCTGTTCAATTCGCTGGCGCTGCAGGGTGCCGGCAATGGCGTGGTCACCACCAGCGGCAGCACGTTTGTCGGCGCGGGCACGGCGGTGCCGGGCCGCTCGACGCTGGCGCACGTCAAGTTCACGTTCTGATGATCGCACCGCGCCCGGTCACGCCGGGCGCGGTGGGGCACAGCGGGTGACCGCATTGCAGGCGGGTCGAACGGGGTTACCCGCTCGGCCCGCTTTGCCATTGGCGGGGTCTGGCGTATCACCGCGCGCGACAAGGGTTGAGAGGATGACCATGACACACGACGACCGGCGCATCCGCAAAGTGCTGGTGGTGGGCGGCGGCTCGGCCGGCTGGATGACCGCGGCGATGCTGGGGCAGATCCTGCGGCGCGATTGCGAAGTCACCCTGGTCGAATCCGACGAGATCGGCATTGTCGGCGTGGGCGAAGCGACCATCCCGCCGATCCGCACATTCAACCAGACGCTGGGCATCAGCGAGCGCGATTTTCTGCGCGAAACCAAAGCCACGTTCAAGCTGGGGATCGAATTCGTCGGCTGGGGCGCGCGCGACACGCGCTATTTCCACCCGTTCGGCACGCATGGGCGCAATTTCGACATGGTGTCGCTGCACCATTACTGGCTGCGCGCGCGGGCGATGGGCGATACCTCGCCGTTCGACGATCATACATTTGCCTGGGCGCTGGCACGCGCCGGCAAGATGGCGCGGCCTTCGCCCGATCAGCGCAGCGTGCTGTCGACATTCGAATATGCCTATCACTTCGATGCGGGCAGCTATGCGCGGTTCTTGCGCAACCAGGCCGAAGCGCGCGGGGTAAAGCGCGTGGAAGGCAAGATCGCGGGCGTCGATCAGAACGCCGGGACCGGGTTTGTCGAAGCGGTGCGGCTGGAAGACGGGCGGCGGATCGAGGCCGAACTGTTCATCGATTGCAGCGGGTTTCGCGCGCTGCTGATCGAAGGCGCGATGCACGAACCGTTCGAAGACTGGAGCCACTGGCTGCCGTGCGACCGCGCCGTCGCGATGCCGTGCGCGCATCCGGCGGGGCCGGTCAACCCGACGCCCTATACGCGCAGCACCGCGCAAGAGGCCGGCTGGCAATGGCGCATCCCGCTGCAGCACCGCATCGGCAACGGCTATGTCTATTGCAGTGGCTTCATGGAAGACGATCGCGCAGCCGGCCTGCTCGCCGGCCGGCTCGATGGCGAAGCGCTTGCCGATCCGCGCTTCCTGCGTTTCAAGGCGGGGCGGCGGCGGCGGCACTGGGTGAA
The DNA here is from genome assembly GCA_903893935.1 of uncultured Sphingomonadales bacterium. Lineage (GTDB taxonomy): Bacteria > Pseudomonadota > Alphaproteobacteria > Sphingomonadales > Sphingomonadaceae > Novosphingobium. The sequence goes on along the minus strand of CAITOD010000609.1, from coordinate 7,243 downwards.
GAACGTGGTCGCGGTGGGGCTTTCCAGCGGCTTTCTCGAGCCGCTCGAATCGACCAGCATCCATCTGATCCAGGCGAATATTTCCAAACTGATGGGGCTGTTTCCCGATCGCCGGTTTGATCCGGCGGTCATCGATGAATTCAACCGCATTGCAGTGGGCGAAACCGATCGCATCCGCGACTTCCTGATCCTGCATTACAAGCTGATGCAGCGCGATGATGCCGAACTGTGGCGCTATACGGCGGCGATGGATGTGCCGGAGACTTTGGCGCTGAAGCTCGAACATTTCCGCCGCAACGGGCGGCACATTCCGCGCGAGCTCGATCTGTTTGCGCCCGACAGCTGGCTGGCGGTGCATCTGGGGCAGAACCATATCCCCGAAGACCTCGACCCGCTGATCGATTATCGCGGGATCGATGCGCGCGAGTGGCTGGGGCAATTGCGCGCGGCGATGGCGCAAGAGGCGGCGCGCGCGCCCGACCACGCGCGGTTTGTGGCCGACGCGATGGCATGACCGCCGACTGGCGCCAGTTGCGCGCGGCGCAGGATATGGCGGGTGCCGATGCCGCGCTCGCGGCGGCGCTGGCAGCCGCGCCGGATGATCCGGAACTCGTGATGATGCAGGCGCAATTGCGCTTTGAACGCGGGCTGCCCGCCGCAGCGCTGTTTGCGCGCGCCGCAGCACTTGATCCCGCCAACCGCGAGGCCCGGCGCAACCACGCGCTGGCTTTGGCCGCCGAGGGCGATCCTGCCGGCGCCGAGGCGGTGTTGACCATGGCGATTGCGCGCTGGCCCGACTGGCTCGACGGTCTGCGCGTGCTCGCCTCGCTGCGCTGGGTGGCGGGCGACGGCGCTGCGTTCGATCGCGACTGGGCGCGCGCGGCGCGCGCGCACCCTTCGCAACCGGGCCTGTGGCTCGGCTGGTTCGGCGCGCTGGCGCAAGCGCGCGACTGGGCGCGCGCGGGCGCGGTGCTCGATGAAGCGCAGGCGCAGCTGGGCGAAACGCCGGCGATCCTGTCGGCGCGCGCGTTCATGGCGGGCGAAGCGGGCGCGCGCGACGCCTGCGCGGCTTTGCTCGCGCGGTTGAGCGCGGACGATCCGTTTCTGCAACTGGCGCGGGTGCGGCTGGCCTTGCGGCGTGGCGATCCGGCCGCCGCGCGCGACCAGGCGCTGGCGATGCTGCGCGGGCCGGGCGCGCGGCAGGCATGGTCTTACCTCGCGACCGCGTGGCGCCTGCTCGATGATCCGCTGGCCGATTGGCTCGAAGGCGATCCCGCATTCGTGCGTGCGCACGCGGTCGGTCTGTCGAACGCCGATCTGGCCGAACTCGCACAAGTTTTGCGGGCGCTCCATACCGCGCAACAGGCTTATGCCGAACAATCGGTGCGGCACGGCACGCAGACCGACCGGTCGGTGCTGTTGCGCCATGAACCGGTGTTTGCGCGCACCAAAGCGGCTTTGCTCGATGCGGTCGAGCGCCACGTCGCGGGCCTGCCGCCGCCCGATCCGCGCCATCCGCTGCTGTCGGTGCCGCGCACGGGCTTGCGCATTGCCGGCAGCTGGTCGGTGCGGCTGGGGCCGGGCGGGTTCAATGTCGCGCACAGCCACCCGATGGGCTGGCTGTCGTCGGCTTTTTACGTGTCGCTGCCCGAGGCGGAACCGGCGCCGGCGGGGCATTTCCAGTGGGGCGCGCCGCCCGCCGAGCTGGGGCTCGATCTGCCCCCGCGCGGCCTGATCGCGCCGGTGCCTGGCCAATTGGTGCTGTTCCCCGCGTATGTCTGGCACGGCACCGTGCCGATCACGCGGGGCGAGCGGCTCAATCTGGCGTTTGACGTGGTCCCGGCCTGAGGAGCAGGACAATGCGCCCGCGCTTTCACTATGCCCCCCGCGCCAACTGGCTGAGCGACCCCAACGGGCTCGTCCATCACGCGGGCGAATGGCGCATGGCCTATCAATACAATCCGCTGGGCGAGGAATGGGGGCACATGGCCTGGGGCCATGCGGTCAGCCCGGACCTGGTGAACTGGACCGAATTGCCGCCCGCACTGGCCGAAGAACACGGCGTGATGATCTTTTCCGGGTCGGCGGTGATCGATCGCGACAATTCCGCCGGGTTCGGCCGCGAGGCGATAGTGGCGATCTATACCGGCGCAGACACCGTCGCCGGGCGGCAGACACAGTGCCTTGCCGCCAGCACCGACAACGGGCGCACGTGGCACAAATATCCGGGCAATCCGGTGCTTGACGAGGGGCTGGCGGATTTTCGCGATCCCAGCGTGTTCTGGCACGAAGCCACGCGGCGCTGGATCATGACCGTGGTGCGTTCGACCGAAAATCGCGCGGCCTTGTATGCGTCAAACGATTTGCGACAGTGGGCGCTGCTTGGCACGATCGATAGCGATGGCGCCCCGGGACATGTGTGGGAATGCCCGCTGCTGATCGAATTGCCGGTCGAGGATCGCGCGACCACGCGCTGGCTGTTCAAAGTCGATGTGTTTGCAGGCGCGCCGGGCAGCGGCGCGCTCTATCGCACCGGGCAGTTCGATGGCACGCGGTTTGTCGCCGATGGCCCGTGGCAAGTGGTCGATCACGGGCGGGATTTTTACGCGGCGATCGCCTGGATCACGCCGCGCGATCATGCCGGCCGGCCGGCGTGGATCGGCTGGATGGGCAACCATGCGGTGCAGGCGCAGCTGCCGTTGCAGGGCTGGCGCGGGGCAATGAGCGTGCCGCGGCGGATGTCGCTGGTCGCGTCAGGCGCGGGGTACCGGCTGCGCCAGACGATCGAACCCGCCCAGGTTGCGGCCTTTGCGCCCGCGCGAGCGCTGGTGCTGGGGCCGGTGCCGGTCGATCTGGGCCCGGGTTTGCTGACCGGACTGACCGGCGATCTGACGCTCGAAGATGATCAGGGCCGGCGCGTCGAAGTCATGCGTGCCAAGGATCGTGTGGTCGTGATCCGGCGCGATCCGGTGACCCCCGCGCTCGCTGCCAAGGCAGAGGCCGGCGTTGCGTCTGCCGCCGCGCTGACGGTGCTGATCGACCATGGCAGTATCGAAGTGCTGGCGGACGATGGCCTCGTTGTCATCACGCTGCAGCACCGTCTGGCCGGCGCGACCTGGCGCGCGGGTGCCGACCGGGCAATGTCGGTCGATTATTGCGCCAGCGCCTGACGGCCGAGCGCAATCGCGCCGGTGATGCCGGCATCGTCGCCGAGCCCGGGGGTGACGATATAGGTCGCAAGGCCCGGATCGAGCCGGGGATTGCGCACATAGCCGTTGAGCCGCGCTTCGGTGCGTTGGCGCACGACTTCGATCAGCCCGGGCGCCTTGACCACGCCGCCGCCGAAAATCAGCCGGTCGGGCATGTGCATCAGCACCAGATCGGCAGCGAGATCGGCGATATAGCCGCCGATCAGCGCGATCTTGGCGGGATCGTCGGCAAGGTGGTCGAGGCTGGTGCCCCAGCGCTTGATGATCGCGGGGCCGGCGACCAGCCCTTCGAGACAATCGCCGTGATAGGGGCACCAGCCTTCGAACGGATCGAGCGCGCGATCGTGGCTGGGGTGGATATGCCCCATTTCGTAATGCGAAAATCCCATCAGCGAGCGCCCGTCGCGCAGCACGCCGGTGCCGACCCCGGTGCCGATCGTGGTATAGGCGATCGTGCGCGCGCCTTGCCCCGCGCCTGCCAGCCATTCGCCCAATGCGGCGCCGTTGACATCGTTATCGACCACCAAGGGTGCGCCAAACTGGCCCAGCGCATCGTGATAGCGCGCGCCCTGCCAGCCGGGCTTGGGCGTGGTGGTGAACGTGCCATAGGCGGGCGAGGCAGGATCGATATCGATCGGGCCGAAACTCGCCACACCGAAAGCGGCGATGTCGCCGTGCGTTGCCGCGCTTTCGCGAAAGAACGTGGCCATATCGGGGAAGCATTCGGCCGGCGTGCGCGTGTCGATCCGCGCGCGCGCGACTATCGTGCCATCGGGTCGGGCCAGCGCACAGATGAATTTGGTGCCGCCGGCTTCGATTGCACCGATCAGACCCTTTTGCCGGGCTTCGTTCATGACATGTCTCCTCTCGCGCGCTGCACCAGTGGCACGGCGAAAGGCGGTCTGCCAAGCGCGGAACCGGGTTGTGCAATCGTTTTAACGATACGCTGTCGTGCCAGGTGATACACGCGGTGGGCAAACGGGTTGTCTGATGGCCCGCACCTGTCTAGCGAGCAGCCTCGCCCCCGGGGCAATCGAACGCAGGAGCATGCCGTGGCCCGCGGGCCCTTTCCAACCAGCCCGCGCGAGCGGCGGCGCGGGATCGCGATGGTCGCGGCCTCGGCGCTGCTGTGGAGCAGTGCCGGGCTGTTTGTGCGGCTGGCGACGCTCGATACCGCGTCGCTGGTGCTGTGGCGGTCGTTTTTCGCGGCGCTGACGCTGGGCGCGCTGGCGCTGGCGCGGGGCGGCCCGAACCGGCTGCTGGCGGTGCAGCGCAGCGGCTGGGTGGCATGGCTGTTCATTGGCACTTCGGTGGTTTCAAGCGTGGCTTATGTCGTGGCGCTGCGGCTGACCACGGTGGCCAGCGTGATGACGGTCTATGCGGCGCTGCCGTTCATTGCCACGGGCGTAGCGTTCGTGTGGATTCGTGAACGGGTGACCGTGCGGTTTCTGATCGCGGGCGCGATTGCCGCGGGCGGGATCCTGGTAATGTCGGGCGCTGCGAGCGGGGCGGGCGACTGGCTGGGGATCGGCATGGCGCTCGTCATGACCAGCGGCTTTGCGCTGCAGCTGGTCGCGATCCGCCGCTATGGGCGGGTCGATGTCATGGCGCTCAACGCCTGGGCGGCGCTTGCCTGCGTGCCGCTGATGGTGCCGTTTGTTGCGGTCGGGCTGCCGTCGCCGGCGCAATTGGCGTGGAGCGCGGTGCTGGGGGTGCTGACCACCGGGTTTGCCTATGTGCTGGCGCTCGAAGGCGGACGGCGCGTGTCGCCGGGCGAAGTCGGGTTCATTTCGATGCTCGATGTCGTGCTGGGGCCGCTGTGGGTGTGGCTGGCGCTTGGCGAGCGGCCGGGCGCGCTGGTCTTGGCGGGTGGTGCGGTCGTGCTCGCCTCTGTGGCGTGGTATTTGTGGGCCAGCCGGGATTAGGCAGAGAGCGCCGCCGGCGTTGATGCGCGCCGCGTGACCAACACGACCAGGCCGAACAGCCCGATCGCCAGCACTTGCAGCCACAATTCGCCAAACAGCATCGCGTTGACGCCGTGGGCATCGACCATCCACCCGTCGAACGCGGTCATCGCGGTAAGCGGCACGTTGGAAAGTGCCGACATCAGGTTGAAATTGGTCGCTGCTGAACGCCGTCCGATCGCTTCGAGCACGATTGCCGAATAAGCGGCATAGCCCGCGCCGATGAACACCGAATAGATCAGCACGCCCAGGTCATATGCCACCGGCACGTGCGGGATCAGCGCCATGGCCGCGGCCACGCACCCGCTCAGCAGCCCGGCCGCGATATAGACGGTGTGGCCGGTAAGCCGGTCGGTCAGATAGCCGCCGATCAGCGCGCCGACGAGCGCGGCCACGCCGGACAGCGTGCCCGAAATCAGCGCGACCATGTCGCCGCCGACACCCCATTGCGCGCCGATCAGCTGAAACGGCGCTTCGCCCGAGGCGATCGGCAGGACCATGATGATCAGCGCGAGCATGCCGACGCGCGTGCGCGCCACCGCGACCACGTCGCGGCCGACTTCGCCAAGCCGCGCGGCGTAGTGCAACGCGCGGTTGTCGCGCGCCACGCGCGGCACCAGCCACAAACAGGCAAGACAGGCGAGGCAGACCGCTCCCATCAGCAGCCCCGGTGCGAGCGGGTTGGCGACATGCTGTGCGACCGCAAGGCCCAGCCCGCCACCCAGCCCGGCACCGCCGACATTGCCCGCCTGCGACCAGCCGCTCGCCGCACCCCGCCGCGCAGGGTGCACGCAGCGGGTCATGATCACTTCGACCGCCATGCTGGTGAACGAACTGCCCAGACTGCTGGCGATCGCCAGCAGCATGTAGAACGGAACCATCGCGGCGGTGCGCGGCAAGGCGCATGAAGCGAGGATCGAGGCGACCACCAGGCACGTGCCGAGGCCATACCAGATGCGCGGCGAGAACAGCGTATCGACCAGCGGCGCCCACAGGAACTTCCAGGTCTGGGTGCCGATTCCCGTGGCAACAACCGCGGTGACCAGTGCGACGTGCAGCCCGGCCGCCTGCAACTGGAAGCCGAGTGTTACGCCGACGAAACCGGCGCTGAGCCCGAACGGCACCAGCAGCGGCATGAGCACCCACAACCGGTGCAGCACGGGCAGGCCGGTCGTGTCGGTGGGATCGGAAACGGGATCGCTATGCGCGGGCATCGTGCCACTCTCCCTTGGCTGCCACCGATTTGCGTCGTGGTTAGCAGGCGGCAGCATAAGGACAATTGCTGTTTGTAATCGGTACCATATTGGACAAAATCACCAGTCGCGGCCAATTTCGCAAAAAACCCGTTCCCTCTTTGTCGTGCGATGCTCTAGATGCCGCCGATGGCAGGAGACATTCTTGACAACCGCGGTCGCGGGAGCGCGGGCTGGAGCTGGCCTTCGATCCAGCCCGAAGGTCGCAAGTTCGGCGCGTTTGCGGTGGTGGCCGTGGTCGTGGCGTTTTTCATGGGCTGGACCATTGTCGCCTGGCCGCTGATCGGCCTGACCATCGGCATTTGCGCGTTTTTCCGCGATCCCGAGCGGGTCACGCCGCGCGATGACAGCTTTATCGTGGCACCCGCCGACGGCATGATCACGCTGATCCAGAAAGTGCCGCCGCCGCGCGAACTGTCGGCCAACGACGGCACCGGGGTTACCGTGCTGGGCACCGCGCCGGTAACGCGCGTTTCGATTTTCATGTCGGTGTTCGATGTGCATATCAACCGCACGCCGATCGGCGGCACGGTGCGCCGCGTGGTCTATATCCCGGGCAAATTCCTCAACGCCGATCTCGACAAAGCCAGCGAGGAAAACGAACGGCAGCATTTCCTGATCGAACGCGGCGACGGGCTGCAGATCGGCTTTACCCAGATTGCCGGGTTGATCGCGCGGCGGATCGTGCCGTTTGTGAAAGGCGGCGACATTGTCGCGGTGGGGCAGCGCATCGGGCTGATCCGCTTTGGCAGCCGGGTCGATGTCTATCTGCCCGACGGCACCGAGCCGCAAGTGCTGGTCGGCCAGCGCGTGGTGG
>CAITOD010000608.1 GCA_903893935.1 uncultured Sphingomonadales bacterium | reverse complement strand
TGTGTTCGTGCACATCAGCGCGGTCGAACGCGCCGGGCTCGAAGGTCTGGCCGAAGGGCAGCAGCTCGAATTCAACCTGGTCGATCGCGGCGGCAAAGTTTCCGCGGCCGATCTGCAGGTTGTCGGCGACGTGATCGCGGTTGCGGCCAAGCCGGCTGCCGCGGCATCGCCGCAGCGTCAGCTGACCGGCGAAAAAGCCACCGGCACGGTCAAGTTCTTCAACGCGATGAAGGGCTTTGGCTTCATCACCCGCGACGACGGGCAGCCCGATGCATTCGTGCACATCAGTGCGGTCGAACGCTCGGGAATGCGCGAGCTGAACGAGGGCGACAAGCTTGAATTCGACCTCGAGGTCGACCGCCGAGGCAAGTATTCGGCTGTCAACCTGGTGCCGCGGCAGGGCTGACAACACCGATTCGCTTGCCTCTCCGGTCGTTTTGACCGGCCCCGGGCAAGACACCAGACGCGCGCAGATGGCGGCCCCCAAGGGCCGCCATTTGTCGTTTTGATTCCCGTTTCACGCATTACCCAGCGTTTCTTGCAAAGGAGCATGCCATGACGATCACCCCGCTGATGCCCGTTTATCCCCGGTGCGGCGTGCGTCCGGTGCGAGGCGAGCATTGCCATCTGATGGGCGAAGACGGCACGCGCTATCTCGATTTTGCCAGCGGTATCGCGGTCAATCTGCTCGGCCATTCGAACGAACATCTGATCGGTACGATCCAGCGCCAGGCGGCGACTCTGATGCATGTGTCCAATCTCTATGGCAGCCCGCTGGGCGATGCGCTGGCGCAGCGGCTGGTCGATCTGACTTTTGCCGACACGGTGTTCTTCACCAATTCGGGCGCAGAGGCGGTCGAATGCGCGATCAAAGTCGCGCGCGCCTATCACCAGCATGCGGGCAGCACCGAACGCTATGAACTGATCACGTTCAACAACGCGTTCCACGGCCGGACAATGGCGACGATCAGCGCGTCGGATCAGGAAAAAATGCACAAAGGGTTCATGCCGCTGCTGCCCGGGTTCAAATATGCGCCGTTCAACGATCTGGCCGCCGCCGAAGCGCTGATCGGCCCGCACACCGCAGGGTTCCTGGTCGAACCGATCCAGGGCGAAGGCGGAGTGCACGAAGGCAGCGCCGAATTCCTCACCGGGCTGCGCGCGCTCGCCGACCGCCACGACCTGATGCTGGTGTTCGACGAGGTGCAATGCGGCGTGGCGCGCACTGGCACGTTCTATGCGCACGAGCAATACGGCGTGACCCCCGATGTGATGGCGAGCGCCAAAGGGATCGGCGGCGGGTTTCCGCTCGGCGCGTGTCTGGCGACCGAAAAGGCCGCGCGCGGCATGGTGTTCGGCACGCATGGCAGCACGTATGGCGGCAATCCGCTGGCGATGGCGGCAGCGGGCGCGGTGCTCGATGTCGTTGCCAACGAAGCGTTTCTCGCCAATGTGCGCGCGACGGGCGCGCGGCTGCGCGCGCGGCTCGAACAATTCATCGGCAATTACCCCGACATGTTCGAACTGGTGCGCGGCAAAGGGCTGATGCTCGGGATCAAGCTGCGCATGGAACCGCGCGCGTTTGTGGCGCATTTGCGCGACAACCATCAGGTGCTGACTGTGGCCGCCGCCGACCAGACGATGCGCGTGCTGCCGCCGCTGGTGATCGACGACAGCCATATCGATGAATTCATGGACAAGCTTTCGGCTGCCGCCGCGAGCTATCAAGTGACGGAGCCCGCCTGATGCCCCGGCATTTCCTCAATCTGGCCGATGCAGGCGGCGATTCGGTCGTGGCGATGATCAACTATGCGCTGGGCCGCAAGGCGGCGCGACAGGCTTTTCCCAAAGGCTGCCCCGACGCCGATGCGCCGCTGGCCGGGCATGTGCTG
>CAITOD010000607.1 GCA_903893935.1 uncultured Sphingomonadales bacterium | reverse complement strand
GCGTCGGCCGATCAAGGCCAGCAGCGCCAGGCTGCCGCCTTCGCCCTTGTTGTCGGCATGCAGGATGACGAAGACATATTTGATCGTGACGATCAGCGTCATCGTCCAGAAGATGAGCGACAGCACGCCATAGATATGCGCCGGATCGACCGCCAGCGGATGCGCGCCGATAAAGCTTTCGCGCAGCGAATAAAGCGGGCTGGTGCCGATATCGCCAAACACCACGCCGATCGCGCCGATCGCCAGCGTGCTCAACCGTTCCTTGTGGTGGTGCGTGTGCTCGCCGGCATTGAACGGGGTATCGCACGAAGCGGGATTCGCGGCCATTTCTGTCATACGCGCGCCGCTACGCCCGCGTTACGCGCCGGGCGAGGATCTTTACGGGTTCTTTATGCAGCGGCACGTCGTCGGAGTTTGTCTGGCCTCGCCCGCGACAATCTGGCATGGCGCCAGCCGCAAATCGGGCAGGGCAGGGATCGGGACGATGCATCCGTTGGTAAGTGTAATCACCCCGACATATGGCCGCCACGATTTCCTGATCGGGGCGCAGCGCTGGTTTGACTCGCAGACCTATCCCAACCGCGAATGGGTGATTCTCGACGATAGCCCCGCTCCCAGTGCCTGGTTCAGCCAAAATACCGATCCGCGCGTGCGCTATATTCATGATCCGGTGCGGCGCACGATCGGCGAAAAGCGCAATATGCTGGTCGACATGGCCAAGGGCGAATTTGTCGCGCATTTCGACGACGATGATTATTATGCGCCGCGCTACCTTGCAACAATGGTCGATGCGCTGATCGGCAACAGCGCCGATTTGGCCAATCTGTGCAGCTGGTATCTGCTCGACTTGCGCCATAATTTTTTCGGCTTCTGGGCGCTCAAGACGATCACCGGGTTGCATTATTCGTGCGAGACGCAGGGTGTCAGGCCGGTCAATCTGAACGAAGAGAACAATGCCGCCTGGCGACAGAATTATTTCGGTTACGGGTTCAGCTATGTCTATCGCCGCTCAGTTGAGAGTTACGCCCGATTTGCCGATGTAAATTGGTGTGAGGAAGGAAATTTTGTCGAAAAAATCAATCAATACGGCAAGTTTATCCATATTGAAGATACCAGCGGTCTGGTCCTGCATGTGCTGCACCGGAAAAGTACGTCGCTCTCGTTGCCGCAGTTCCACTTGCCGACATTCCTGATGCCGACTTTGTTCAGAGAATCGACCGAATTTCTCGAATCGCTGGCCCAAAAAGGCTTGCTGTGAGCGCAATCGCCTCGTCATGCTGCGGTCGGCGGGCCTGATCCGGCTGCGGCAAGGTCGTTTTGACAGGCCGCAAGCTTGGCCTTGGCGGTCGCAAAATCACTTGCACGCGCAATCCGATGCCTGTCGGGCTGCGCTGCAATGCTGCCTGCACTGGCTTTAACCGGCCGGCTCGGTCCGCTATTCGCTCGACAGCGTGACGTGGCGGGCGCAATTCCCGGCCTGTGACGGACCACCCGATTCCCGCGCGCCGACTTGCATCGCCAGCCGACCCTGCGTCTTCGGGCTGGCTGGTGGCGATCGTTCTGCTTGCGCTGGTGACCGGCGCCGGCGAAGCGCTCGCCGCGCGCGGCAACGCGACCGATATCAGCATGCTCTACCTGATCCCGGTCATCTATGCCGGCACGCGGCACGGGCTGGCCACCGGGCTGGCGACCGGGCTCGCGGCGGCTTTGGTCTACGATGTCCTGTTCGTGCCGCCGTTGTACAGCCTGGCGATTGCCGATCCGTCGAACGGCGTTTCGATCGTTATTCTGATCGGGGCCGCAGGTGTTTGCAGCCACCTTGGCGGGCGCGTGCGGCAGCAGGCGCGGATGGCGCAGGCGCGTGCCGATCGCAACGCGGCGCTCGCGGGGTTTGCGCGGATGCTGATGGCGCTCAACCGGCGCGAAGAGCTGTGGGGCTTGCTGGCGCGCGAAATCGGCCGCCTGTTCGATTTGCGTACCGTGGTGCTGGCGCCCGATCCACCGGGCGAAGGCGGCCGATCGCTGGTGATCAAAGCGGGCGTGCCGACCATCACCCAGCTTGATCTGATCGACGGCGTCGCCGCCCGCTGGGCGTTCGACACCGCGCGCGCGACCGGACCGGGCAGCGATGCCATGACCGTGTCCGAATGGCATTTCGTGCCGGTGATGGGCGGCAATGTCGCGCATGCCGTGCTGGGTGTCGGGCGCGACGATGCACACCGCCCGCTATCGCCCGATCAGGAGCCCTTGCTCGCGAGTCTGCTCGACCAGGCGGGGCTCGCGCTGGCGCGGATCGCGGCCGAAGAAGAAATGCTGGCGCTGGGCAAAGTCGAAGAACGCGACCGGTTGCGCGCAGCGCTGCTTTCGTCGATCGGCCACGACTTGCGCACGCCGCTGACCACCGTGCTCGGCATGTTGCGCGCGATCCGGCCCGAGAGCGAGGCCCAGCGCCATCAGCTCGATACCGCGCGCGGCGAGGCAGAGCGGCTTGACCGCTTCATCGCCAATCTGATCCAGATGGTGCGGATCGAAACCGGCGGGCTCGAACGCGCGCTCGAACCGGTCGATCTCAACGAAGCGGTGACCGCAGCCCTCGACGATTTGCGGCGGGTGCTGGGCAACCATGCCATCGCCGTCGATGTCGCGCGCGATCTGCCGCTCGTCCTCGCCGATCCGGTGCTGCTCCACCATTGCCTGATCAATCTGATCGATAATGCAGCCAAGCATGGCACCGACGATGGTGCGGTGACCGTGCGCGCACGCACGGCGGGCGAGGGGTTGACCCTGGCGGTGATCGACGAAGGCCCCGGCATCCGGCCGGGCGAGGAACAGCGCGTGTTCGGCATGTTCACCCGGCTCGAAGGGTCGGACCGGCGCGGCGGCACCGGGCTGGGGCTGGCGATTGTCAAAGGCTTCGCCCAGGCGATGGGCATGCAGGTCGCAGCCGCCAACCGCACAAAGGGCGAAGGCGCGGTGTTCACGCTGTTGATCCCGCCCGAAAGTCTGCGTCCGGTGCACGGTGTTGGCCAGGGAGCCGGATGATGCGCGATAGTGTTCTGGTGCTGGTAATCGAGGATGATGCGGCGATCCGCGCGTTGTTGCGCGTGGCGCTTGAGCCGGCGGGCTACCGCGTGATCGAGGCGGCCAATGCCACCGATGCGCTGGGCGCGGTACAAGTGCAGACACCGCAAGTGGTGCTGCTCGATCTCGGGCTGCCCGATCGCGACGGGCTCGATCTGATTGCACCGTTGCGCAAGGCAGGCGCTGCGGTGCTGGTGGTCTCGGCGCGCGACGCGGTGGCACAAAAGGTTGCCGCGCTCGATCGCGGCGCCGATGACTATGTGACGAAGCCGTTCGATACCGACGAAGTGCTCGCCCGGGTGCGCACGGCCCTGCGGCATCGCGCCAGCCCCGATGTGCTAGCGGCCACGCTGCGCTTCGACGATATCGAAATCGACTTTGCCGCCCGCGTGGTGCGCAAGGCCGGTGGCGAAGTCCACCTTGCGCCCAAGGAGTTTGCCCTGCTGGCCGAGCTGGCCGCCAATGCGGGCAAAGTGGTCACGCATGCGCAGCTTTTGCGCACGATCTGGGGTCCCGGGCACGAAACCGATGTCGAATACCTGCGCGTCGCCGCGCGCGGCATCCGACGCAAGCTCGAAGGCGAGAGCACGGCACCTTCGCGCATCCGCAACGAACCCGGGGTGGGCTACCGGCTGGCGGTGGCGATCGCCGGGTAGGGCGGCGAGCCATCCATGCGGCCCGTATTGGCCGGAGCCAGTCGCAGTGCCTCGGCGATTTCGATAATGGTCTGAACGGCTGCAGCTTCGTCTGCCGTCAGCCCCTCGAAATCGGGGAGGAAAGCGCGACAGGCTTCGAGCAGGTTGTGTGGCGAACGCTGCAGCTCGGCGCGGTAGTGGGCAAGGCTGGTGCAGCCGTCGATCTCGGCCCAGCGCAGCCCGCTGGGCGCAGGCCGTTCGTGGAACGCCCACAGCGCTGCAACCGCGCGCTCGGCCGCATCGCGAGCGCGCGCGCCGAGCGCCTCGCCCG
>CAITOD010000606.1 GCA_903893935.1 uncultured Sphingomonadales bacterium | reverse complement strand
GGCGGCTTTGCCCCCAATCTGTCGAGCACGCGCGATGCGCTCGATTTCATCCTTGCCTCGGTCGAAGCGGCCGGGTTCACCCCGGGCCAGGATATCGCGCTCGGGCTCGATTGCGCCGCGACCGAATTTTTCCGCGACGGCAGGTACGAGATCAGCGGCGAAGGCCTGTCGCTGTCACCCGACGCGTTCGCTGATTATCTCGCAGCGCTTGCGCACGATTACCCGATCGTATCGATCGAAGACGGCATGGCCGAAGACGACTTTGCCGGCTGGGCGGCGCTGACCGCGCGGCTTGGCCAGAAAGTCCAGCTGGTCGGCGACGATGTGTTCGTGACCAATCCCGCGCGGCTCGCCATGGGCATCGAACAGGGCCTCGCCAATTCGCTGCTGGTCAAAGTCAACCAGATCGGCACGCTGACCGAAACCCTGGAAGCCGTCGCGATGGCGCAGCGCGCGGGCTATACCGCCGTTATGTCGCACCGTTCGGGCGAAACCGAAGATGCGACGATCGCCGATCTCGCGGTTGCGACCAATTGCGGGCAGATCAAGACCGGCAGCCTCGCGCGCAGCGACCGGCTTGCCAAATACAACCAGCTGATCCGCATCGAGGAAGAACTCGGCGCCTCGGCGCTTTATGCCGGCAAAGCCGCGTTCGGACGTATCCGGATCTGACGCGCTAGCCGGCCCCGCCGAACTTGTGATCGAGAATGCCGGCCACAGTGTCGGCATCGGCGGGCGCAAGCGGGGCTTTGTAGACGTTGACCATCTTGGTCACTTCGTCGCGCCAGAACTGTGCGCCTTTGCCGCGCGGCTGGGTGGTGATGTAGTCGAGCGAATGGCACCCGGCGCAATTGCCCGCGACGATCTGCCCCGGCGCATCGGCCAGCGCCGCAGGCAGAGGATCGGGTGCCTGCCGGTAATGCGCCGGCCGAGCCGGTGCGGCCTGCGCGCCCGCAACCAGCAGCAGGCCCGCGATCAGGGGAACCATGCGCGCCATCAGACGGCCTCCACCACGGTTGTTTCGACAACATTGCGCATATATCCACCCGGGTTCCACAGCGGCTGCATCGGTTGCGTTTCGCCCGCCGGTGTCGTCGCCTGCACGCGGATGGCATGGCGACCCGCCGGCAGCGTGACCCCAAGCTGCCATGATCGGAACGAAAAGCGCCCGGCATCCTCGCCCAACTGCGCTGGTGCCCAGGTCGCGCCGTCGTCGATCGATACGCGCACACCGGCGATGCCGTCGCCACCGCTGAATGCGATCCCGCGCAAAGCCAATGTGCGGTTGGCGGGCACGTGCGCGCCGTCGGCAAGGCTGGTCACGAACGAGCGGACATTGAACCGGCTGATCGGCCGCGTCGCAGCCGGCTTGGTGCCCGGCGGCACGCTGGCATCGGGTGTATCGGGCACACGGTAGGCGGTTTTCATCCAGTAGCCATCGAACGGATGATCGAGCACGGTAATCTCGCTCAGGTGCTTGACCCAATAGGTGCCGTACCAGCCTGGCACCACCAGTCGCAGCGGATAGCCGTTGAGATAGGGCAAGTCCTGGCCGTTCATCGCCCAGGCGACCAACACATCGCCGTCGCCGGCATGGTCGATATCGAGCGCCTTGACGAAATCGGGCACAGTGTCGGCGGGCGGGGTGTCAGGCCGTTGAACGCGACTTGTCGCGCGCCCGCCTTCACCCCGGCGCGATCGAGCAGCAACCGCAAGGGCACGCCCTGCCAGCGGGCATTGCCCATCGCGCCATTGCCCAGCTGTCCGCCACCGACGCGAGGCGCGAAAAATCCGCGGCTGTTGCCGCTGCACTGGTTGACCGCGACAATCTCGTGCACGGGAAAGTCATGCTTGAGTGCCGAAAGCGACAGCGACAGCGGCCGCTCGACATGGC
>CAITOD010000605.1 GCA_903893935.1 uncultured Sphingomonadales bacterium | reverse complement strand
GCGCACTTCGACAATCTGGCAATGCCCGCCCGAAACCAGCAGCAGCAGATAGGGATAGGCCAGCGTCGGATCGGCCAGCCGCGGCGACAGCGCGTGCCCTTCGAGATGGTTGACCGCAATCAGCGGTTTGCCGGCCGCCATCGCCAGCGCTTTGGCCGTGACCAGCCCGACCATCACCCCGCCGATCAGGCCGGGGCCGGCGGTGGCGGCAATCGCGTCGATCGCATCGAGCCCCAGCCCGGCGTCTGCGAGCGTCGCTGCCACCATCGGCGCCAGGACTTCGACATGCGCGCGCGCGGCGATTTCGGGCACCACCCCGCCATAGGGGCGGTGCGCGGCATCCTGCGAAGCGATGTGCTGCGCCACCACGCGCGCCTCGAGCGTCTGGCCGCGATCATCGATGACCGCCACCGCGGTTTCGTCGCACGAAGATTCGATGCCGAGGATCAGAGCCATGGGGAGCTTTCCCTTAGACATAATCGGATATACAGCAAGCGGCGCATGACCAGTCCTCTTCCGTCAACCCCGCGCGATTTCCTGCGCACCCCGCCATCGCCCGCCCAGCCCTTGCGCTTGGGAACCCGCCAGTCGCCGCTCGCAATGGCGCAGGCTTGCGAAACCCGCGCGCGGCTGTGCGATGCGCATGGCTGGGCGGAAAGTGCGGTCGAACTCGTGCCGGTCATCGCCAGCGGCGATCGCATCCAGGACCGGCCGCTCGCCGAAATCGGCGGCAAGGCGCTGTGGACCAAAGAGCTCGATGTGTGGCTGGCCGATGGCACGATCGATGCGGCGGTCCATTCGATGAAAGATGTCGAAACGCTGCGCCCGGCCATGCTCGCCATCGCCGCCATTCTGCCGCGCGCCGATGTGCGCGATGTGCTGATCGGTGCCGAGAGTCTGGCCGCGATCCCTGCGGGCGCGCGGGTCGGCACCAGCGCGCCGCGCCGCGCTGCGCAAATGCTCCACGCTCGCCCCGATCTCGAAGTGGTATCGTTTCGCGGCAATGTCGCCACGCGGATGGGCAAGCTCGCGCGCGGCGAAGCCGATGTCACGCTGCTCGCTGCGGCCGGGCTCGAACGGCTGGGGCAGCGGACCACCGGCACGCCGCTCGATCCGGCGCAATGGCTGCCCGCGCCGGCGCAAGGCGCGATCGGCATCGAATGCCTGGCCGCGCGGCACGACCTGATGGCGCTGTTCGCCGCGATCGACCATGCCCCCAGCCACGCCGCGATCCGCGCCGAGCGCGCCCTTCTCAAAGGTCTCGGTGGCACCTGCCACAGCCCGATCGCGGTCTTGACCCGCCACCACGGCGGTGAACTGCACATGACCGCCGCGCTGTTCAGCCCCGATGGCAGCGCGCGGGTCGAGGCAGATTTGCGGGTTGCGGTCGAGGCCCCCGATGCCGCGATCGCGCTGGCGCATGACCTGCTGGCCAAAGCGCCGGCATCGATCCGGATGCATTTCCAGGCACCCGACTGAATGCGCGCGCTGCTGGTGCTGCGCCCCGAACCGGGCAATGCCGCGACTTGCGCCGCCGCCCGCGCGCTGGGCCTTGTGCCGCACGCAGCGCCACTATTTGTCTATGGTCAGCGCGACTGGGAATTGCCCGTTGCAGCCCAATGGGATGGTCTGCTGATCGGCAGCGCGGCGGTGTTTGCCCATGCCGGGCCGCAGCTTGCGGCCCTGCGCGCTGTGCCGGTCCATGCCGTGGGCGCGACAACCGCGCAGGCCGCGCGCGCGGCGGGCTTCCGCGTTGCGCAGACCGGCAGCGGCGGCTTGCAGTCGCTGGTCGCTACCCTTCCGCCCGGTCGCTATCTGCGGCTCGCGGGTGAAGCGCATGTGCCGCTTATGCCGCCGGCAGCGGTCGCGATCGATCAGGCGATTGTCTATGCGACCGAGCCGCAACCGCTGGATGCCGCGACAATCGAGCTCTTGCGCCGCGAACCGGTGCTGGTGCTGCTCCATTCGGCCGAGGCGGCGCGGCATTTTGCCCGGGAATGCGCCGCGCACGATGTGCCGCGTGCGCGTATCGCGCTGGCCTGTCTCGCCCAGCGAATCGCAACCAATGCGGGGGAAAACTGGCAAGCGGTTGGAATCGCAACAAGACCCGATGATGACGCGGTGCTTTCCTTGGCGCAGCAAATGTGTCAAATAGTGTGACTTCGGGGCAACGGGTGAAGTGAAATATCACGGATGCAAGAAATAACATTGGGCTCTGCGATGGATTCGCGTCCGCCTCGGCGGTCGGGAGGTCGCGGGCTTGGCGTTTTGCTTGGCGCAGTGATCCTGGCCGCGCTGGCGGGCGGTGCCTGGTACGGCTGGCAGACCGGCTGGCTGCGCGCATCGATGCCCGCGCTTGAAAATTCGCTGCCCGCCGTCCCCGCCGCCAGTCCCAGCGCAACCGCCGCCGCCATTGTCACCCAGGGCAATCTGATCGCGACCAATGCGGCGCTCGCCGATGCGACCGCGCGGCTGACCGCGCTGCAGCAGCGGCTGGCCGAACTCAACCAGCAGACACTCGCCGCTTCCGATCAGGCCACGCGCGCCGAAGCACTGCTGGTGGCGTTTGCCGCGCGCCGCGCGATCGAACGCGGCCAGCCGCTGGGCGCGCTCGAAACCCCGCTGCGCATGCGGTTTGGCGACAGCCAGCCGACTGCGGTCGACCGCATTCTCGCCGCCGCGCAAAAACCGGTGACGATCGGCGGCCTGACCGAAGAATTCGCCCGCCTCGAACCGCGCCTTGTCACCGGCCCCGCCAGCGAAGGCACGTGGGACTGGCTGTCGCGCCAGATCGGCGCGATGTTCGTGATCCGCCACGACGACACGCCGTCGCCCGCCCCCGAAAGCCGCCTCGCCCGCGCGCGCACTGCGCTGGCCGGCGAGCGTGTCGATCTCGCCGTCGCCGAAGTCGAACACATGCCCGGCAAAGACGCCGCCACCGACTGGCTGGCCCACGCCCGCGACTGGGAAGCCACCGAGCACGCACTCGACCAGATCGAAAGCGCTGCACTCGCCACGCCGACTGTCACCCCCAAACCGACACCCCCTGACCACGCGCCCGACCACGCACCCGGCCGGCCGCTTGCGTCACCCCGGACCTGATCCGGGACCGGTTTTCCGGTTGCGTGGCTGTCGCGCGGTAAAGCGCCCCGTACACCGGGGCATCCGGATCGGACAAACACGCCCTTGCAAGCGCCAAACGGCCGTTCCCAACCCGGACGGTTTGCACTAGGGGCGGTCGGATGATCGCAACCGACCCGTCCGCCGCCGTTCCCTGCCTCTCGCTCGACGATGTCCGCGCCGCTGCCGCGCGGATCGAGGGGCATGTGGTGCGCACGCCCACTTTGCACAGCAAGACCTTGAGCGCGATTACCGGGGCTCAGATCTGGCTGAAATTCGAGAACTTGCAGTTCACCGCCGCGTACAAGGAGCGCGGGGCGTTGAATGCGCTGTTGTTGCTGAGCGACGAGGAGCGGCGGCGCGGGGTGATTGCGGCTTCGGCCGGCAATCATGCGCAAGGGCTGTCGTATCACGGCACGCGGCTGGGGGTGCCGGTGACGATTGTCATGCCGCGCACCACCCCGATCGTGAAAATAACCCAGACCGAAAGCGTCGGCGGCAAAGTGGTGCTCGAAGGCGAGACATTTGACGATGCTTATGCGCATGCCCGCGCGATCGAGCGCCAGCTCGGGCTGACTTTCGTGCATCCGTTCGACGATCCGACCGTGGCGGCGGGCCAGGGCACCGTCGCGCTCGAAATGCTCGCCGATGTGCCGGAACTCGACATGCTGGCGGTGCCGATCGGCGGCGGCGGGCTGCTGACCGGGATGGGCACGGCGGCGCGCGGGATCAATCCGGCGATCGGGTTGATCGGGGTCGAGGCGCTGCTGTTCCCCTCGATGTTCAACCGGTTGAAAGGCCAGGATCTGCCGTGTGGTGGCGACACGCTGGCCGAAGGGATTGCGGTCAAGGAGCCGGGGGTGTTTACCTCGGCCTCGCTGGCGGGCCTGGTCGATGATATCGTACTGGTCGATGAGCCGCATCTCGAACAGGCGGTGTCGCTGCTGCTGCAGATCGAAAAGACCGTGGTCGAAGGCGCCGGCGCTGCGGGCCTCGCGGCGGTGATGGCCAATCGCGAGCTGTTTGCCGGGCGCAATGTCGGGATCGTGCTGTGCGGCGGCAATATCGACACGCGGTTGCTCGCCAATGTCTTGTTGCGCGATCTGGCTCGCTCGGGTCGGCTCGGGCGCTTGCGCATCACCTTGCAGGACCGTCCGGGCGCGCTGTTCAAAGTGGTCGAGGAATTCAACCGGCACCAGGTCAATATCCTCGAAGTGTGGCATCAACGCATTTTCACGTCGCTGCCCGCCAAAGGCCTGACCGCAGAGATCGAATGCGAAGCGCGCGACCGCGAACAGATCGACCGGCTGGTCGAGGCGTTGCGCGCGCGCGGCTACGAAATCGAACAAGTCGAACTGGGCTGACCGGCGCACCGGCGTTAATCCCTGCGGGCCGGGCGTCCTGCGGCGGGACAGGGCGTGCTGCGGCTGCGGCCGGTGCACAACAAATTCGGTCTTTTCCGGCGAACTTTCTGGCGATCTATGGTTAACCCGCTTTAACCGGCGCGGCACTTGCGGCATTGTAACAGATGTCAGGTCGGACCTGTGCCCGGCTGCAGCAAAGGATAGTGGTGGTCTCGTGAGCGCCCCGGTTCGCTTTCCCCGCTTTTTTGTCACCAGCCCGATGCCGTGCCCCTATTTGCCGGGCCGCACCGAGCGCAAAGTGTTCACCGAGCTCAAGGGCCCCAATGCCGATGATCTCAACGACGCGTTGAGCCGGATCGGCTTTCGCCGCAGCCAGACCGTCGCCTATCGCCCCAGCTGTCTGGGGTGCACGGCTTGCGTGTCGGTGCGCGTGGTGGTGCGCGATTTCATTGCTTCGGCCAGCCAGCGACGCACGCTGCGGCAGAACCAGGACCTGATCGTCACGGTGTGCAAGCCGTGGTCGACGCCCGAACAATACGAGCTGCTGCAGGCCTATCTGGCGGTGCGCCATCCCGGCGGCGGCATGGCGGCAATGGACGAAATCGACTTTGCCGACATGGTGGAACACACCCCGGTAAAGAGCTATGTCGTTGAATATCGAGAGCCCAATGCCGATGGCACTCCGGGGCGGCTGGTGGGCGCATGCCTGACCGACCATCAGGGAGACGGGTTGTCGATGGTATACAGTTTCTACGACCCCCAACATCCGACGCGGACCGGGCTTGGCACATTTATCATTCTTGATCACATCCGGCATGCAGACCGGATCGGCCTGGCCTACGTCTATCTGGGCTATTGGGTCGAAGGCTCGCCGTGCATGCAATACAAAGTGCGGTTTCGTCCGATGGAACGGCTTGGCCGCAATGGCTGGGAACGGTTTGATCCGGCCGAGCAGGCGCATGTCATCCAGCGGATTGCCGGCACCGATGACATGGCCGCCGCAGACACTCTGGTTTCGCCTTGCTGATCGCCAGCTGATGCGGCTGGGCATGGCGGCGCTTGTGCTGCTGCCCGTGCTGGCGCAAGCCCAGACACCCCAAAAAACTTCGACGACCGGCACCGCTGCGCCGAACAAGCCCGCAGCACCGGCCAAGGCCGTGCCGGTCGATCCGGCGCTGCGCGCGCTGATCCCCGACAGCGCGCTTGCCGATCCGGCGCACTGGGCGCTCGATACCGATGCAGCGCGCCAGGCGGTCGATCCGAAACTGTTGCCCGATCCGGCCACGTTGGGCCCTGCCGATGGTGCGCAGGCAAGCTTTTCGGGCCTGTCGATCGCCTGGCCCGACCGGTTTGACTTGCCGCCGATCGTGCCGCTGACGCCCGATGCCGATATTGCCGCGGTCGCAACCGTAGCACGCGATGCGGGCAACGCGCTCGATGTGGCGATGCCGCGCGGCGGCTGGCGCGGGCCGCTCGGGCCGGGCGCAGTGGTGCACCATGTTGCACCGGGGGTCGATCTGGTTTTCGCCAGAGACGCCGTCTTGCCCGAAAGCGACCAGGTGGCCGACCGGTTCGCCGCGCTGTCGTCGCTGCGCACGTTGGGGCGCGGCGACGACAATCTGGCGCAATTGTCGCGCCGCGCGCACGACGATGCCGCGCTGCTGCTTCAGATTCTGCGGCTTTATGGCTATTACGATGCGCAAGTCAGCCAGGATCTGATCGGCCTGTCGGCGCAGGCCGAGACGGGAACGCCCGCGCCGCCCGCCCCGAAAGGCAAAGGCGCTCCGCCGCCGGCCACCGTGCGCTTCGAAGTGGTGCCCGGCACGCGCTATCGGTTGGGCTCGCTGGCGCTGGGCGATGTCGCGCAAAGCGCCGATCATGTCGCGCTTATCACCGCGCTGGCGCTCAAGACCGGTGATCCGGCCAACACCGATGCCATTCTGGCCGCGCGCGCGCGACTGGCCGACCAGTTGGGGCATATCGGCTATGCCTTTGCCAAAGTGGGCGATCCGGCGCTGACAGTCGATCACGACGTGCTGAGCGCCGATCTGTCATTGCCGGTCACCACCGGCGGGGTCTATCGCTTTGGCGACGTGACGAGTTCGTTGCCCCGGTTTCTGAACGCGCGCCATTTGCGGCGCATGGCGCGGTTTCGCCGCGGGCGGACGTATGACCAGCATCTGGTCGACGATTTCCGCCGCGTGGTGCTGTCGACCGGGATCGTCGGCGGGGTCACCATTACCCCGCGCGAAGTAACCCCGCCCGCGCCCGGGGCACCCGGCGTGGCCGATCTCGATGTCAAGCTGACCAAGGGCCCCGAGCACACGATTGGCGCCGCCATCGGCCTGTCGAACGGCGAAGGGTTCGAAGTCGATGGCAGCTGGGAAGATCGCAACCTGTTTCCGCCCGAAGGCATGCTGCGCCTGCGCGCCATCCTCGGCACGCGGCAACTGCTGGCGGGCACGACCTTCCGGCGCAGCAATTTCCTCGCGCGCGATCAGGCGCTCAGCCTCGATCTCTATGCCCAGTCGATCCAGACCAACGCCTATGATGCGCGCACCGTGTCGGCCACGGTCAGCCTCGACAAGCAGAGCACGCTGCTGTTCCAGAAGAAATGGGCCTGGTCGTTCGGGGTGCAGGTGATTGCGACCCGCCAGCGGACCGACGGGTTGCAGGGGGCGCCGTTCGTGCCCTATTTCATTGGCGCGCTGCCGATGAAGCTGGGTTTCGACGGCAGCAACAACCTTCTCGATCCGACGCGGGGAGAGCGCGTGGCCGTGACGGTTTCGCCGGCGATTTCGATCCAGGACGGGCCGCGCTCGACATATGTCACCACCCAGCTCGATGCCAGCGCCTATCAGCCGGTCGGGCACGGCGTGGTTCTGGCCGAACGCGTGCGCGTGGCCGCGATCAACGGTACCGATATCGTCAATATCGCCCCGTCGCAGCGGCTCTATGCCGGGGGCGGGGCCTCGGTGCGCGGCTATGGCTATCAGGATGTCGGCCCGCGCGATGCGACCAACACCCCGATCGGCGGGCTGTCGCTGGCCGAATTTTCGCTCGAAGCGCGTGTGCGCACCGGGCTGTTCGATGGCGCGCTGAGCGTGGTGCCGTTCCTCGATGGCGGGCAAGTGGGCGAAACCCCCACCCCGACCTGGCGCGGCGCACGCTATGGCGCGGGGATCGGCGTGCGCTACAAGACCAATTTCGGCCCGATCCGGTTCGACCTCGGCACCCCGCTCAACCCGGCGCCGGGTGACAGCCGCATCGGCGTGTATATTTCGCTGGGGCAGGCGTTCTGATGACCGGGACGGCCGCATCGTTGCCACCCCGGCGCACTTTGATTTTCGCGGGCGCGCGGCTGCTTGTCCTGTTCGGGCTGGGGCTCGCCGCGGTGACCGCGCTGGCGCTGGTGGTGCTCGATTCCCCGCTTGGGCACCGGCTGGTGACCGACCGCATCGCCGCGCTGAAATTGCAAAGCGGGCTGGTGGTCACGATCGGCCGGATCGACGGATCGCTGTTTGGTGCCGCGCAATTGCACGATGTCGTGCTGGCCGATCCGGCCGGCCGGTTCATGACCGTGCCCGAAGTCAGTCTCGACTGGCGGCCGGAACCCGCGCTGCGGCTCATGCTGGGGCTGCCCGGCGGGCTCGACATTCGCGCCCTGACGCTGCATCGCGGGCTTCTGCTGCGCGCGCCGCGGCTCAACCCGTCCGATCCCGACACGCCGATCCTGCCCGATTTCGACGTGCGGCTCGATCGGCTTGTGATCGACGGGCTGAACGTCGCCCCGGGGCTTGCGGGCGCGCGGCGGCGGATCGATCTGGTCGCGCATGCACACATCCACGACGGGCGCGTGGTGCTCGCTTGCGACGGGCGGCTCGGCGGCAGCGACAAGCTGGCGTTCACGCTCGACAGCGAGCCCGATCGCGACCGCTTTGCGCTGGGGCTCGATTATCGCGCGCCGCGCGACGGGTTGCTGGCGGCGTTGACCGGGGTGCATCGCACGGTGCTTGCGCGCATCGGCGGGGCGGGGCGCTTTGCGCAATGGCACGGCTGGGTGCTCGCCGAAGCCGACGGGCGACGGTTGGCGGGCGGCTTGATCGACAACCGCGCCGGCCAGTACCGGGTTGCCGCGCTGCTGCGCCCGGCGGCGGGCGCGAGCGGGCTTGTGGCCGAACTGGGTGGCGAGCGGCTGGGGGTGATATATGCCGGCACGTTTGCGCAGGCGCGGCTCGCCGGCCGGTTCCGCATGGCCAATATGCTGGGCAGCGTCGATGGTGCGGGCGCGCTCGATCTCGCGCGCAATCGCGCCGAAGCGCTTGCGATCAACGCGCGGTTGGTGCGTCCCGACTTGCTGCCCGCGCGCTGGCGCGCGTCGTTCGATCCGGGCGCAGCGCGGCTTTCCGCGCGGCTGGACGGCGCGTTTACCGATCTGGCGGTGACGCACGATCTGACGATCGACCGGCTGGCATGGCGGTTCGCCGGACTGCATACTGCGGGCGTGGCGCACTGGCACGCACGGCAGCTCGATGTGCCGCTGGCGGTCACGGCGGCGAAGATCACGACGGGTGCGCGGTGGCTCGATGCGCGGCTGGCGGGCGCGCGGCTGACCGGGCCGCTGCGGATCGGGCCACAGCTGATTGGGTCAAAGCTGATTGGGCCAAAAGTGATTGGGGGCGCTGCGCTGTCGGGTGATGGCTGGCAATTTGCCGCACACGGGATTGCGGCCAATCTGGTGTTCAAGTGCGACACCGCGAATGGCAGCTATGCTCTCGCCGCGCGCGCGCAGGCGCATGGTCTCGATGTGCCAAGGCTGGGCGAGGTCGAGGCCAATGCCAAAGGCGTGCTCGCGTTCGGGCGCACGGTGCCGTGGACGCTGGCGGTCAATTACACGGGCGAAGTCAGCCATTTCGCGACCGCTGGCGTGACATTGCTCGCCGGCGATCGGGCGCGGGTTTCAGGCAGCGCGCACTGGGGCGAGGGCAAGCCGGTGGCATTGCCCGATCTGCGCGTCGAGTCCGGCCCGCTGACGGCTGCCGTGCACGCCGTCTATGCGCCCGAAACCGCGCTGTCGGTCAGCGCAACGGGACGGCATGCCGACTATGGCGATTTCAGCGCCAATGCGGCGATCGATCGCGGCGGCACGCGGGCCGAAGCGCATCTCGACGGGCCGGTCGCGGCCGGGGTTACCGCGATCGCGCTTGCGCTCGACAGCACGCCCGGCGGGTACCGGCTGGCGGCGCAGGGCTGGTCGCGGCTGGGGCCGATTGCTGCAACGATCGATTTCGCGCGCGCCTCCGGCGATCCGGCAGGCGACCCGACGCAGATGACGCTGACCGATGTGCGCGTGGTCGATACCCGGCTGACCGGCACGCTCGCGCTGGGCGAGACCGGGCTCGATGGCGCGCTTGCGCTCGCGGGCGGCGGGCTCGATGGCGTGGTGCGGTTGCGCTCGGGCGCTGCCGGGCAGGCTTACGAGGCCACGGTGAATGCAAAGGCCGCGCATTTCGGGGGCGACCGGCCGATCACGATCGGGCTGGCCACCCTGACGCTGGGCGGCACAGCGGCGCGCAACAGCAGTTCGGTCAAAGCCTCGCTCAAGGCGCAAGGTGTGGCGGTGGGCGGGCTGTTCATCGGCAGGTTGCTGGCCGATGCCGCGCTTGCCAACGGTGCGGGCTCGGTGACCGCTTCGCTGGCCGGGCGGCGCGGAACGCAACTCGCCTTGCAAGGCACGGCGGCGGTCAGCCCCGACCGGGTGGTGGCCTATCTGGCGGGCGACTATGCCGGCAATGCCATCGTGATGCCGCGTCGCGCGGTGTTCACGCGCGATGCCGAAGGCTGGCGGCTGGCGCCAAGCCAGATCAGCTTCGGCAGCGGCGCGGTGATTGCCAGCGGCCGGTTCGGCAGCGCGCTCACCGATATGCACCTCGCGGTCTCGCGCATGCCGTTGTCGGCGCTCGATATTGCCTATGCCGATCTCGGGCTGGGTGGCTATGCCTCGGGCCTGATCGATTATCGCAACGATCACACCGGCACGCCGCAGGGCCATGCCGCGCTGGCGGTGCTGGGGCTGACCCGCTCGGGGCTGGTGTTGACCTCGCGCCCGCTCGATCTGGCGCTGGTCGGCGAGCTCGATGCGCGCGCGCTGCAATTGCGCGCGGTGGCGCGCGAAGGCACGGTCCCGCGCATGCGGCTGCAGGCGCTGATCAGCGACTTGCCGCGCGGCGGGACGATTCTCGACCGGCTGCGCGCGGGCGCCTTGCACGGCCAGTTGCGCTACGCCGGCCCGGCCGACGCGCTGTGGCGGCTGGCTGCGGTCGATGCGTTCGACCTGACCGGGCCGATCGGCGTCGCCGCCGATGTCGGCGGGACGGTCGATGCCCCGGTGCTGACCGGGGCAGTGGTCAGCCATGGCTTGCGCGCGCAAAGTGCCATCAGCGGCTCGGATATCAAAGCCATCGATGTGGTCGGCAATTTCAACGGCGCGCATCTGTCGCTCGCGCATTTTACCGGCACGACGCCCAATGGCGGGCATGTGGCAGGCAGCGGCTCGATCGATTTCAGCGATGTTTCGACCGAACGGCCCAAGATCGACTTGCGCATTGGCGCGACCAACGCCGAACTGGTCAATCGCCCCGAAATGGCCGCGACGATCACCGGCCCGATGCGGATCGTGTCCGACGGCACCGCGGGCACGGTCGCCGGGCGCTTGCGGATCGATCGCGCGCGCTGGGTGCTCGGCCGCACCAGCGCCACGCAAAGCCTGCCGGTGATCGCGGTGACCGAACGCAACACACCGGTCGATATCGCTCCGCCGCCGCCGCGCGGCAAGCCCTGGGCGCTGCTGATCGATGCGGTGGGCGCCAATCGCATCGATGTGCACGGCCTGGGGCTGGAAAGCGAATGGCAGACCGATGTGCACTTGCGCGGCGATACCACCAATCCGCAGATATCGGGCAGCGCCACGGTTATCCGCGGCAGCTATGACTTTGCCGGCAAACGCTTTGACCTGACGCGCGGGCGCATCCAGTTCAACGGCGAAAGCCCGATCGATCCGCAGCTCGATATTGTCGCCACCGGCGATGCCAACGACATTTCCGCCACCATCAGCATCGCCGGATCGGCGCAAAAGCCGGCGATCAGCTTTGCCTCGACCCCCAGCCTGCCCGAAGAGGAACTGCTCAGCCGCATCCTGTTCGGCAGCTCGATCTCGCAGATTTCCGCGCCCGAAGCGGTGCAGCTTGCCTCGGCGCTGGCCGCCTTGCGCGGGGGCGGCGGGCTCGATCCGATCAACAAATTGCGCGGGGCAATCGGGCTCGACCGCTTGCGCGTGCTGAGCGCCGACCCCACTATAGGGCGCGGAACCGCGCTTGCGGTCGGCAAATACCTGGGGCGAAAATTCTATGTCGAGCTGGTCACCGATGGCCATGGCTATAATGCGACCTCGATCGAGTTTCGCATAACCCGCTGGCTGTCCTTGCTGGGAACCGTCTCGACCCTATATGACGAATCGATCAGCCTCAAATTCTCGAAAGACTACTGAATGCCGGGGAGGGCGTCCTGACACCAAAAATTACACGCGGCGGAACCCGGCTGTCACAAGGCTGTCATACCCTGCAGGTTGAAGCGCAATGGTGACCGCTCTCGACCCCGGCCGCCCTGTCTGCGACCTGACGCAAAGCTATTCCCCCGTTGCCGGCGGCGGGGTGGGCACCTATTTGCGCGAAAAGCGCGATTTCGTGTTGCAGAACACCGATTTGCGCCTGCTTCAGATCGTCCCCGGGCCCGAAGACCGGGTGGTCGAAAACGGCCGGCATATCTGGGTCGAAATCGGCGCCGAGCCGGTGCGCGGCAGCCCCAATTACCGGTTTATCACGCGCACGTCGGCGGTGCGCGCGGTGCTCGAACAATACCGGCCGCAAGTGATCGAATCGCAATGCCCGTGGGTGCTGCCGTGGACCGCGATCAACTATCGCCGCGCGCATCCCGAAACCGCGTTGGTCGCGGGCTATCACACCGATTTTCCCAACACGCATGTCTATCGCGTCGGCGCGTCGATCTTTGGTGACTTTGCCGCGCGCGGGCTGCGGCGCTTGTCCGCCGGCTATGCCGAGATCACCTATCGCGAATTCGACCGTGTCTATACGCTGGGTGAAGATATGCGCGGGGTGCTTGGCCGCTATCGTGTGCGCCATGTCGATGTGCTGTCGCTTGGCGTCGATTCCGGGATTTTCCATCCCGGTCGCCGCGATCCGGGGCTACGCGCCGAACTGGGCCTGCCTGCGCAAGGCCCGCTGCTCGCGTATGCCGGGCGGCTCGACAACGAAAAGCGCGCCGACCGCCTGATCGCGATGTTCCGCGAATTGCCCCCCGAACTCGGCGCGTCGATGATCCTGATCGGCGAAGGCAAATTGCGCGACCAGCTGGCCGAAGCAGCGCACGGACTGCCGGTGGTGCTGCCCGGCTATTGCGCCGATCGCGCGGCGCTGGCGCGACTGCTGGCGTCGGCGGATATCTACGTATCGGCGATGGCCGACGAAACCTTTGGCCTCTCGGTGCTCGAAGCGCAGGCGTGCGGGCTGCCGGTGGTGGGCTTTGCCTCGGGCGCGATGGTGCAGCGGGTGCTGCCGGGGCTGGGTGAACTGGTCGAGCTCGACGATGTGGCGGCAATGGCGCGCGCGGTCGCGGCGGTGTGGCACGGCGATCCGGTGGCGATGGGGCAACGCGCGCGGGCGCATGTGGTCGAACGGTTTTCGTGGAAGCAGACGTTTGAAATGCTGTTCGGCGATGTCTATCCGCGCGCCATGGTCGCGGCGTGGCGGCGGCAGCAGCGCGCGCGCTGGTTCCGTCGCTCGCCCACGCCCACTGCGCTCGCCAGCCAGCAGGCGGGATAAGAAAACGGGCAGCGTTCGCACGCTGCCCGTTGGTTTTTTGTCAGGGTCGCGCTTCGCGCGACGCAGACCTCCCTCCCCGCCCGACCACCATATCATGATGGTATCATTGGTGGTCGGGCGGGAAGGCGGGGCGGGAGGTCTGCGTGCACGCCAGTGCACCCTCAAACTACGCGTTGACGATGGTCTTCACTTCCATGAAGTCCTTCAGCCCGTGGCGACCGCCTTCGCGGCCGTTGCCCGACTGCTTGTAGCCGCCGAATGCGCTGCCTTTGACGCTGCCCCAGGTGTTGACCGACACCAGCCCGGCGCGCAATTTGCCGACAATGTCCTTGGCGACAGCCGGATCGCCTGAAACGGTTGCCGACAGGCCATAGCAGGTGCGATTGGCGAGCTCGATCGCTTCATCCATGTCGGCATACGTGGTGATTGTCGCCACCGGGCCGAAGGTTTCCTCGTGGAAGATCGTCATGTCGGGCGTCACGTCGGAAAACACCGTCGGGCGCACGTAATAGCCGCGGTTGACGCTGTCGGGCAGGCCGGCGCCGCCTTGCAGCAGGCTCGCACCTTCTTCGACGGTCTTTTCGATCAGGCCCTGGATCTTGGTCCACTGCGCCTTGTTGACCACCGGGCCGATATGCGCGCCTTCTTCGGTCGGGCTGGCGACTTTCACCGCGGCGAAATAGTCGCGCACGAACGCTTCGGCTTCGGCCTTGCGCGCGGCGGGGACGAGCAGACGCGTCGGCGCGATGCAGCTTTGCCCGGTGTTGGCAATCACGCCCGACAAAGTGCCCGGCAAAGTGGCGGCAAAGTCGGCATTTTCGAGCACCAGATTGGGCGATTTGCCGCCCAGTTCCTGGTGCACGCGCTTGACCGTATCGGCCGCGTTCTTGGCAATCTGGATGCCGGCGCGGGTCGATCCGGTAAAGCTGACCATATCGACATCGATATGTTTGGTCAGCGCCACGCCCACGCCCAGCCCATCGCCCTGGACCAGGTTGAACACGCCGGCGGGAACGCCCGCGGCATGGAGCACTTCGGCAAAGATCGCCGCGTTCGACGGGCATTCTTCCGAGGGCTTGAGCACGACGGTGTTGCCCGCCAGAATGCACGGTGCGATCTTGGCGCAGATCTGGTTGAGCGGCCAGTTC
>CAITOD010000604.1 GCA_903893935.1 uncultured Sphingomonadales bacterium | reverse complement strand
TCCTGCGGGCCAATTTCCGGTTGGTGTGGCTGGTCACTGACCGGGCTTGGCGGCGCTTTCTGCGGCGGCGACGTGTACGCCGGTTTCGCGCATGGCTTGTTCACGCTTGCTGTTGATCTGCGCCATCGCGGTCTTGACCGCGGTGTCGTAGCAGGTGCGCTGGTCGTCGTTCATCGGCGTCCGGGCATCGCTGTCGGGTGCGCAGATCTCGGTGGCGATGCGATGCCGCCGGGTGATCAGGCGATCGACGGCTTTGGCCGAGGTGAAATCGGTGCCGGCAACATTGAGTTCGGCCTGGGGGACCGGGTCGGTCGCGGCCATGGCGGGAACCGCGCCAGCCACAAAGCCCGCAGCGATCAGGCCCAGCGTGGCAGTACGAACGATCGTGAAAGTCTTGGTCATCGGTCATCTCCTGTTTGCGATGTTCAGGCCTCGTTGCCTGACAGGGAGATGATTAGGCGGGGTGCCGCACGCTTGCGCGTGACGGCCATCACGCCCCGCTTCTTTCGCAATTTATTTTTGATCGATGATCGGCCCGAGCGGCCGGAACACCATCACCAGCAGCAGATCGGTGACCGGTTCGAGCGCGGGCGGGTGCAGCAGGGCAAAGGCAAAGTCGCTGCGGCAGTGCCACAGCCCCGGTGCATATTCGGCAATGCCGTCGAGCAACGGCACGATCGCGGTTTCGCGCGGGGCAAATCCCTGCCGCACCGCGATGTAATCGCCGGTCGGCACCGCCAGGATCGCTTCGATCTCGACATGGCGCGCAACCGCGCCGATCTGCACGGCAACCGGACAGCGTTCGGCGCCCAGCGGGATGCACAAGGCGTGGAACCCGTCGTGCGTCGGGCGTGCCGGGGCAATGCCGCGCTGTTCGCCTTCGGGTCTGACCAGGATCACCGGCACCGTGCCGCCGCCGCTGACGGTATCGGCAAACGTCAGCGGTGCCGCAAACCGCGTGGCGGCAAAATTGGCCAGCCGCAGCGGCAGGCCGTGGCCCGCCAGTTCGGCAGGCACGAACATGCGCCGCGTCGTCTTTTGATAGAACAGCCCCTTTTGCCGCAACCCGCGCCGCGCTGCGGCGGGATCGAACAGATCGACCATTTCATCGGTGCCGAGGTTCACATCGTGTTCGAAGGCGGCAATCGTGGCGACTTCGTGCGGCAATGGCAGGAACATCAGGCGGGTCATCGCCGCTGCGCAAGCTTCGCGCCACAGCCGTTCGCGGTCCACGGGCGCTGTGCGACGCAAGACTGCCGCAGCGTGCTCGCGGGCAAAGGCCACTGTGCCCGCCTGTACCGCATCGCGAATGTCGCTCTGGCGCGCCTTGATCGTCTGCGCGGCGCGGATCGGCATGCCATCCGCAGCATAATCGATGACCGAGCCGATCGCGGTGGTCGAGAGCTGTTCGAGCACCGCGACATTGGCGATCATCGCGTTGAGCGCGGTGGCATCGACATGATCCGGATCGAAAAAGCCGCGCTTGTCAAAGCGGGTGACTTCGGTTTCGCGCAGCAGCAGATATCGCCCGGCGACATGGACATCGAGCGCCTTTGCCAGCAGCGCGTCGATGTAGTTCTGCACCGATCCGTTGTATCCCAGATCGACCAGCATCAGCGTGTCACCCGGCTCAGGCGCGACCATCCGGCGCACATGCTCTACCAGCCGCGACGCCAGCGCGCGCGCATCGGCCAGAATCTTGTGCCGGTTGGCGGGCTGGCGACACCATTGGCCGAGCGCTTCGCGCGCTGCCTGCGGGGACTGGCCCTCGCACAACCGCGCGGTCTCGGCTTCGTCAATGCGCAGCAATCGGGCCAGCGCCGGGGCGGGAGTGGTGGCATGTTCCGCGAGCAGGCGGTTGAGCGCCACATCGTCGGTCAGACTGGCAAAGCCCGCGGTCAACCGGCTGATCTCGACGGGGTAGCCCGCAGTGTCAGACCCACCGGCGCGGTGGACACAGAGCGGCAGAAAGCCGTCGCGCAGCATGAACAGCCAGTGCACCCGCCCGCCGCCGGAGCCGAGTGCCGCAGCTTCGGTGTGCAACCAGGCGTCGAAACCCGCGAGGATCGGGCCGAGCACCGCGTAGCCCAGGCGCTGCGCCGGGCTTGCGCATGGCGGCAGGCCGAGCGCGAGGGCTGCGCGGTGCGGTTGCGGCCGTGCCAGCCGGTCGCGCCGATCGCCGAACAGCATGCCGGCGACTGTGCTTTCCAGCCGCAACTGTTCGGCGACTTCGGGTTCGAACTGGCGCAAATGCAATGTGTGCACGCCAAACGGGCGCACGCCGATCACATCGGCCGCGTGGTTGTCGCCGATATGCAGAATCTGCGCCGGGCGCGCCTTGAGCCGCGCCAGCACATCCTGATAGAGCCCTTGCGCCTTGGGCTTGCCCCAGCTTGACGAACAGAACACGCGGTCGATCAAGCCCGCCACTTCGTCACCGGCGGCCCGCGCGATCAGCTGAAGCAACTGGCGCTGGTCGAGATAAGTATCGGATACGATGATAATCCTGAGCCCGCGCTGGCGGGCTTCGCGCATCAGCGCCACGGTCGGCGCAAAGGCATGGCAATGACGCGCTTCGGCTGCGAGTTCGGCCTCGATCGCCGCCGCGCGGGCGCGTGCATCGGCGTGCGGCATGATTGCCGCATAGATCGCATCGATCGACACATCGAGCACGCCGCGCAAGGCGCGCGCAATCGCCCGCGCCCGACCTTCGCCCGCGATGCGCTGCCACGGCGTGAGGCCGGGAAGTGCTGCAAACACGTCGGCGGGGGCATGGCAATCACGCCACAGCAGGGTGTCGAAACAATCGAGGCTCAACACTTTGAGACCGACGTACCGATCGAGCACGAAAGGCAGTTCGTGCGGTGCGCACGACTGATCGAGCGCCGCGGCAAACGCCAGCGCCGGTACCGGCGCGGTCATCGCGGCGCACCGTGCGACAGGGTGTGATCGGTTGTCATTGGCGCGGGTCCCCGGTTGCGCCCGGTGCGGGCATAATGTCTGGGCCGGGCACTAGCGCGGGTATGGTTAATCGCCCCTGCCAGCGGGTTACGCAGTTTTTCGGAGGGGGCAGGGGGGCGCGGGCGTCAGTCGGCGACGAAGCCGACGCGTTCGTGGCTGTTGTCGCAAAACGGCTTGTTGGCTGAATGACCGCAGCGGCACAGGCGCGCGCCGGTCACGCGGTCGATCGTGCGCCCGGTGCCGGCGCAGATTTCGAGATTGCCGCGCACTTCCAGCGGGCCATTGGGCTGCGGTCGCACATCGACCACGCCGTTGCGCACCGCCAGCGGTTCGGACGGGCGGGTGTCGGGCTCGCCGGTGGCAACGAACGGAACATCGTGGTGGCTGCTGTCGCAATAGGGCTTGTTCTTCGACGCGCCGCAACGGCACAGCGTCGCGCGCATGCCCACCGCCTTGCCATTGATCCGCAGATCGCCGCGCAGCCCAAGCGGGCCGTTTTCGCGCAATTGCACCAGATTGACCGGGGGCTTGGCTTCTTCGGGTCCGCCATCCTTGCGCGTGTAGGCGATCGCGCCCGAGGGGCACATGTGCGCGACGGTCACCAGCGCTTCGGTCGTCGCGGCATCGGGATCGATCCACGGCCCTTCGACATTGGCCTTGAATACGCCCGGCTGGCCCAGCACGCAATGGCGCGAATGGATGCACAACTTGCCGTTGAAATGGAGCGTCAGGCTGTTGCCCTCGATATGTTCGACGCCGTTCTCGACTGTCGGGACCGGTGGACCGTCGCGTTGCGGTGCGGGCGCGTCGGGCGTGGCCGTGGTGTCGCTGGATGTCATCGCCGGCAGTCCTTCCTTCATGTCCTCGACGATCCGGTCGAACCGCTGCTGCACAACGGCCAGTTCGGGTGACAGCGCGGTCACGCGCGCGCAGGCGGCCGCAATCTCGCCGATCCGTTCGATCATGATCGCATCGGTCGCGGCACCCACCGGCAGCGTGGTGGTGGCGCGCAACGTGGCAAAGCTCATGCCCGCGGTGCACGAGCCATCGTCGCCTTGCGCCGGGTGACGGGTCAGCGCGCTGGCGATCGGCGAAATCGCATACATCATGTCGGTCGCCGCCTGGGTGAACACGCGCTGCTGCTCGCTGCCGCGCGTTTCGGCATAAGCCTGATTGAGCAAGCGCAGCATGTGGTTGTAGGCGGCATTGGCGAGATCGAGCATTTCGGCCGCGGGCGAGGCCGAAATCCAGGTGCGCTGCGCACCCGCCGCAGGGCGCCGCATCAGCGGGTTGTGCGCGGCGGGGCGCGCCGGGTGGAAGCGCGGATTGGCCGCCACCAGCGCCTGATATTCGTCGCGGATCGCGAGAAACCGCTGGTAATGCGACGTGCGCGAGCCTTCCTTCGCGCCTTCGCCCTGCACGATGATGGCATCGATCGCGGCGAGCGCGGTTTTCAGGCATTTGACCCGCAGGATTCCGGACAGGCGCGACACGTCGGGGCCGATCTGGCGCACCGGATCGCCGAGGAACAGCGCATCTTCGCCCAGCCGCGCGGCCAGCAGCGTCAGGCCATCCTCGATCGCGGCGTAAAGCTGGCCCACCGTGTCGTAATCCTGCGCGCTCGGCATCACGCGTCCGGGCAACTGGTGGCGTTCGTAAATCTCGGGTGGATCGAACCCTTCGCCATCGGGCACCGGAACGCCTTCGGGCCGTTCGAGGAAAATGAAATGCTGCAAAGTGGCCGGATTGAACGGCGCCAGCTTCACCACGATCCCGGCAGGGTGGTATCCGGGCGCGATCGGAAAGTTCTGTCGGCCGAAATGCGGCGTGCCGCCAATCGCCGACATGATGTTGGCGACCATTGTCAGATGCGCCATTTCCTCGATCGCGACATCCATCACTTCGCGCCGCCAGCGACGCACCGCGGCCAGTTCGGGCTCGCTCAGGTCTTCGTCCGCGCCCTGTTTCAGGCTGAACGCGGCGTAGAGATAGCAGCACATCAGGTTGTGCTCGATCTCGGCGGCTTCGGCCAGCATGCCGAGCAGGTGTTCGCGGGTTTCGATCGGTGTGAAATGCGCGGGCAGGCTCATCGGGACCTCTCGGATGGAATGCGCAGACGGTATAGCATCATGGCCGCTGCCAGCCACCGCCCAGTGCCTTGAACACCGCAATCTGGTCGGCGGACAGCGCGCGGTCGCTGGCGGCGAGCGCGGCATCGGCGCTGATCAGCGTCTGTTCGGCGGTCAGCAGGTCAAGATAGCCGAGCGCGCCTTCGCGGCGCTCGATTTCGGCCAGCCGCACCGCCTCGGCGCTGCGGCTGCGCGCTTCGGCCAACTGGCGATGGCGGTCGAGTTCGGCGCCATAGGCGGTGAGCGCCTGTTCGGTTTCGGACAAAGCCTTGACCACCACTCCGTCGAATTGCGCAAGCGCGGCCTCGGCACCCGCGCGCGCCTGGCGGATACGTGCGCGCGCCACCGACTGGTTGGGGAAATTCCAGCTGATCAGAGGGCCCACACCGAATGAAATGGCATCGTGTGGCGTCACATCGCCAAGCGAATCGCCCAGCCAGCCAAACGATCCGCCCAGCGACACCGTGGGATAGAGCGCGGCGGTCGCGACCCCGATCCGCGCGGTGCTGGCCGCCAGCGCGCGCTCGGCCAGTCGCAGATCGGGGCGGCGGCGCAGCAAGGCGGCGCCGTCGCCGACCGGGATCGGCGCTTTCAGTCGCAAGGGCGTTCGGCAATCGAACTGTTCGGCGGCCATTGCCGCGGGGGTCTTGCCGAGCAGGGCCGCGAGCACGAACATCTGCGCGCGGCGCTGGCCTTCGATCGGCGGCACGGCGGCAGCGGTCTGCGCGACCAGCGCCTCGCTGCGCGCGCGGTCGAAATTGGTGTCGACCCCGGCAGCGGCGCGGACTTGGGTGGTGCGGGCGATCTCGCGCGCGAGATCGAGCGAGCGTTGCGCGACATCGACCGACTGG
>CAITOD010000603.1 GCA_903893935.1 uncultured Sphingomonadales bacterium | reverse complement strand
TTGTTGGTAACCGGCGGGTTGTCGGTCAGCGCCGGGTCGAACATCGAATGGTTGAGCGCATCGAAGCGGAACCCGTCGACCCCGCGTTCGAGCCAGAACCGCGTCACATCGAGCAGGGCATCCTGCACCGCGGGCAGATGCGCGTTCAGCTGCGGCTGCTCTTTCAGGAACTGGTGGTAATAGTATTGCTGGCGCCGCGCGTCCCAGGTCCAGGCCGGGCCGCCGAACACCGATTGCCAGTTGTTGGGCGGGGTGCCGTCGGGCTTCGCATCGGCCCAGACATACCAGTCCGCATGCGCGGCCGCGCGGCCGCTGCGGCTGTCGACGAACCAGGCATGTTTGTCCGAGGTATGCGCAAACACCAGATCGATCGTGACTTTGAGCCCGAGTGCATGCGCGCGCGCGATCAGCGCGTCGAAATCGGCCAGCGTGCCGAAGGTCGGATCGACATCGCGGTAATCGGCGACGTCATAGCCGTAATCGGCCATCGGGCTGGTGAAGAACGGCGAAATCCAGATCGCATCGACGCCCAGCCGTGCGACGTGGTCGAGATGCGCGGTAATCCCGGGCAAGTCGCCGATGCCATCGCCGTTGCTGTCGGCAAAGCTGCGCGGATAGATCTGATAGATCGCCGCGCCGCGCCACCATTCGTGCCCCGTTTCCGCAAGGTCCCGGCGGACGGGTCGTGCTTCGTTCATTTATGCGCCTCACAAATCACATAACCCAGCGCGGGCAAGTCGATCCGCACGCTCCCTGGGGCACTTGCCACGGCCGGGCAAGTCCCGGCCAGCGAAGCGAGCTTGGCGGTGGCGGGATTGACTTCGACTTGCGCCGAAAGCGGCGTGGTCGTGGTGTTGAACGCCACCAGTACTTCATGCCCGTCGTCAGGGTCGATGCGCGAAACGGCGAACAGCCCGGGGCTGGTCGATCGCGCGCGCACGATCTGCTGCCCGCGGCGCAGCGCCGGGGTCGCCGCGCGCAAGCGCGCCAGCTCGGCGATCGTGCGGAACAGCGGATGGTCGGTGCCGAAATGCGGCGTGGCGGTGGTGGTGCCGGTGCCGATCAGCTTTTCCGCGTTGTACGAGGCGACGCGCGATCCGAACTGGTCTTCGCGCGCGGCCTGGTCTTCGCCGGTCGAGGGGAAACCCTGTTCATCGCCGGCATAGATCGCCGGCACCCCGCGCAGCGTCAACAGCATCGCATGCGCCAGCGTGACGCGCGCCAGCACTTCGGCATCGCTGATCGCGGGCAGCGCCTGGCGCACAAACCAGCCAATTCGGCCATTGTCGTGGTTCGACACGAAAGTCACCTGATCGCGCGCGCCCGCTTCGCCGCCGGCATAGAGCGGGTCGATCGCGAACATGTCGTCGAGCCGGCTGGTGCCCGCTTTGCCGGTCACCACATCGATCACGTTGAAGCGAAACCCGAAATCGATGGTCGCCGGAAAATCGGCGATCTGCGTAAACCGCGCCTGATATTGGGCATTGTCGGCACCGCCGCTCACTTCGCCGAAAATGGCGAAATTGGGCCGGCCTTCGCCGCGCGCGACCTGGCGGATCGCGGGGATGAACGCGCGCCAGAACGCCGGATCGACATGTTTGGCGGTATCGATGCGAAACCCGTCGATATGATAGCGCCGTACCCAGTCGGCATAGATTTCGATCATCCCGCGCACCACACGCGGGTGTTCGGTCATCACATCGTCAAGCCCGCCGAAATCGCCCATCGTCGAGCTTTCGCCGGCAAATGTCGAATTGCCGCGATTGTGATAATAGATCGGGTTGTTTAGCCAGTCGGGCACTTTGACGTGGTCGTTGCCGCGATCGACATAGGGCGTATAGGCATAGTCGGGCCGCACGAGTTGCGCGAAATTGGCGTCCGTGCCCACTGAATCGCCCGCAAAACCGGGATTGATCGGCGCGCCGCTGACCCCGCCGCGGCGTTGATAGGGATAATCGGCGCGCGACCGGTAAGGGCAATCGCCGGCGGGGCATTCGCGATAATGGATGATATCGGCGGTGTGGTTGACGACAATATCCATGTAGATTTTCATCCCGCGCGCGTGCGCCTCGCGCACCAGCCGGGCAAAATCGTCGTTGGTGCCGAAATGCGGATCGACGCGGGTGAAATCGGTGATCCAGTACCCGTGATAGCCTGCGCTCGGGTGGTCGGGCGGGCCTTCGACCGGATCGTTGCGGAACACCGGGCCCAGCCAGATCGCGGTTGCGCCCAGCGCCTTGATATAATCGAGCCGGCGGATCACGCCGGCCAGATCGCCCCCATGGTAAAACCCCTTGTCGGTCGGGTCGAACCCGGTGTGCAGGCGGTCTCCGGACAGCCCGCCCAGGTCGTTGGCGGGATCGGCGTTGTCGAACCGGTCGGGCAGCAGGAAATAGATCAGTTCGTCTTCGACCGGGCGCAAGGCCACAGCATCTGCGGCCGCGGGCGGAGCCGCAAGGACAGGTTGCGCAGGGCAAAGCGCGGCCAGCGCTGCGCCCGCCTGCAAGGCGAAACGCGCGAGCGGGCCTTTCAGGCGTGGCGACCACCGGGTGGCGCACGCCGCAGCAGATTTTGGCACGGTATCTCCCTTCGCTTTGCCTCCTTGTGCCACCGCGATCCGCCCAGCCTAACAAGAATACGTATACCGCTGCAGCATCGCGCGGTCGCCCGCACCAACGCCGCAATTGCCAAGCCGCAGGCACCGCTCTAGCCTTGTGCGCACCATGCAGGCCGATCCCCAGATGCTGCGTTCAATCGTGATTGTCGGCGGTGGCTCGGCCGGCTGGATGACCGCAGCCGCGCTCGCCAACGCGGTCGGCAAAAGCATTGCCATCACCCTGATCGAATCCGATGCGATCGGCACCGTCGGGGTGGGCGAAGCGACAATCCCGCCGATCCAGTCGTTCAACACCCGGCTTGGCATCAGCGAGGCCGATTTTCTGCGCGCAACGCGCGGCAGCTACAAACTGGGCATCGAATTCGTCGGCTGGGGAGCGGCGGATTCGCGCTATTTTCACCCTTTCGGCACCTATGGCGCCGATTTCGACCGGGTCACTTTGCACCACTGGTGGCTGCGCGAACGGCTGCGCGGCGACACGACCCCGATCGACGATTATGCGATGTGCTGGGCGCTCGCGCGCGAAAACCGGTTCGGCCCGCCAGTCGACAATGTGCGCGATGTGCGATCGACCCATGCCTATGCCTATCATTTCGATGCCGGGCTCTACGCACGGTTCTTGCGCGATTATGCCGAAACGCGCGGCGTGCGGCGCGAAGAAGGCCGCATCACGCATGTTGCGCGCCAGGGTGAAAGCGGCCTGCTGACCGCGGTCACGCTCGACGACGGGCGCATGATCGAGGGCGATTTCTTTGTCGATTGTTCGGGGTTTGCCGGTCTGCTGATCGGCAGGACGATGGAAACCCCGTTTGAAAGCTGGGCGCACTGGCTGCCGTGCGACCGCGCGGTGGCGCTGCCTTGCGCCAACACCGGGCCGATCACGCCTTATACCCGGGCAACCGCGCATGCGGCGGGCTGGCAATGGCGCATCCCGCTGCAGCATCGCCAGGGCAATGGCCACGTCTATTGCTCGGCCGTGATGAGCGATGACGAGGCGCTTGGCGTCTTGCGCGATCATCTCGATGCCCCCGCCATCGCCGATCCGCGCGTGCTGCGCTTTACCGCCGGGCGACGGCGGCAGGCCTGGGTGGGCAACTGCGTGGCGATCGGGCTGGCGGGGGGCTTTCTCGAACCGCTCGAATCGACCAGCCTGCATCTGATCCAGACCGGGATCGAGCGGCTGCTGCTGCTGCTGCCCGATCGCGGCCACGATCCGCTGAATGCGCTGGAATACAACCGTGCGACCGCGCTCGAATACGAACGCATCCGCGATTTCATCATCCTGCATTACCATGCCAACACCCGCGACGAGCCGTTTTGGCGCCAATGCGCGGCAACCCCGGTGCCCGATGAACTGGCCTACAAGCTGCGCCACTGGACGGGATCGGGGCGGCTGGTCGCCCCGCAGGACGAATTGTTCCGCAATCCGAGCTGGCTGGCGGTCTATCTGGGGCAGGGGCTGGTGCCCGATCGCTATGACACGATGGCCGATCTGCGCGCCGCCGAAGTCGATCCGCCTGCGCAATTGCGCCGGTTGCGCGAACTGATGCGCGCGGCGGCGCAGACGTTTCCCGCGCACGACGCGGTGCTGGCGCGGTTCGCGCCGCAGCCCGCCGCCTGACGATGTCCGCGCGCGTCTGTGTAGAGCGCATCGGCCACGAAGCGCAGCCGGTGATCGTGATCGATGATTTCGTGCCCGATCCGGCCGCGCTGCGCGCCACGGCCGAAGCGCTTACTTATCAGCCGATGGGGCGCCACTATCCCGGATTGCGCGCCGAAGTCGCGCGCGCCGATCTGGCCGCGTTTCTGCTGCCGGTGATCGATCTGATCACCGCAACATTCGAGCTGGCCCAGCCGCCCGCGGTAATCTCGGCCGGCTATTCGATCGTGACCACGCCGCCCGAGGCGTTGACCCCGATCCAGCGTATACCGCACATCGACGGGCTCGAGCGCGAGCGCATTGCCTTGCTGCATTTCCTCGGCCGCGAGGACCAGGGCGGCACCGCGTTCTATCGCCATCGCAGCACCGGGTTCGAAACGATCGATGCCGCGCGCCATCCGGCCTACGACGCCGCGCTGCACCGCGATGTTGCGCAGCACGGGCTGCCGGAAGCGGGCTATATCGGCGGCGATACCGCGATTTACGAATGCATCGCGCGCTATCCGGCGCGGCCCAACCGTGCGCTGATCTATCGCAGCCACGCGCTCCATTGCGCCGATCTGCCCCCCGGGCTTGATCTCACGCCCGATCCGCGCCGCGCGCGGCTGACGGTCAACACGTTCCTGATGGGCAGTGCTGCGCAATAAACGCGGCATGGTCGGGCAGGGCCGCCACTTGGCGCGCGATCACCTGGCGCAGCAGCCCGAGCAGTTCGCGCACTTCCTGCGGCGACTGGCTGTCGGCGAGCGGGTGATAACCCCTGGGCTCGATGCCCTGGCCGACCAGCACCTGCAACCAGCCGACTTCGGCAAACAGTTCCTCGTTGAACCGCGTGATGCGGCCATTGGCGGCAAACAGCGCGAGCTTTTCGGCCAGACTGTCGGGTACTGTCATCGCCGCGCATTGGCGCCAGAAAGGTTCGTCGCGCGTGTTGGCGTGATAGTGCAGAATGATGAAGTCGCGCACGCGTTCCCATTCGAACACGGTCTCGGCGTTATAGGCTGCACAATCGGCGGCCTCCGGGCGGCCTTTGGGCAGATAGCGGATCAGCCGTTCGATCGCCGATTGCACCATATGGATGCTGGTCGATTCAAGCGGTTCGAGAAAGCCCGCCGCGAGCCCCAGCGCCACCACGTTGCGGTTCCAGAACTTGCGCCGCCGCCCGGTGGTAAAGCGGATCGGGCGCGGATCGGCGAGCGGGGCACCATCGAGATTGGCAAGCAGCGTGGCTGCCGCCGCTTCGTCGCTCACATGCGCCGAGCAATAGACGTGGCCGTTGCCCACGCGGTGTTGCAGCGGGATGCGCCATTGCCAACCGGCCTCGTGCGCGGTTGACCGGGTATAGGGCGTCAATGCGGGTGCATTGGCGCAAGGCACGGCGAGTGCCCGGTCGCACGGCAACCAATGCGTCCAGTCGTCGTAGCCGGTGGCGAGCGCGCCTTCGATCAGCAGCCCGCGAAATCCCGAGCAATCGATGAACAGGTCGCCCGCGATCGTCTGGCCGTCGGCCAGTTGCACGCTCTGCACATCGCCTGCTTCGCCTTCGCGATGCACGGCGACAATGCGACCTTCGATCCGCGCAACCCCGCGCGGTTCGGCAATGGTGCGCAAAAACCCGGCATAGCGCGAGGCGTCGAAATGGAAAGCGTAAGGCAATTCGCTGTCGGGCTTGCCAAAGCGATTGGCCCAGCCGGCCTGCGCGTTGGGTGCATAGGCATCGAGCGGCGCGGTTTCGCCGAGCGTTTGGCCGCGCAGCCAGTAATTGTGAAACGGCACCTGCCCGGTCGGGCGGCCGACAGCACCGAAGGCATGCATGTAGCGGCGCTGGCTGTTGCCCCAGCCGACGAATTCGATGCCGAGTTTGTAGGTCGCATGCGTTGCGCGCATGAACGCGTATTCGTCGATCCCGAGCGCGGCATTGAGCAGGCGGATCTGCGGAATGGTCGCTTCGCCCACGCCGATGATACCGATCTCGTCGGATTCGATCAGCGTGATGGCATAGCGCTGCACCGGCAGGTAGCGGGCAAGCGTCGCCGCCGCGATCCACCCGGCGGTGCCGCCGCCGACAATGACGATGCGTTGGCGAGGATCGGTCTGCATGGTGCTGTCACGCCGGGTTGAAAGAAGCCTGCCAGACCCCGGGGAGGCGGGCAAACTGCCAGATACCAGACGGCCGTGGACCGGCAAAGCCAGACCACGGCCGAACGGGTCGATGGAACCGGTATCAGAACTTCATTGTTGCCCCGAACAGATAGGTCGCGCCGTACTGGTCGCGGATGTTGATCTCGTTCGGGTCGTTGTTGACGTATGACAGGGTCTTCGAATTGGTCAGGTTGTGGCCCTGCACATAGAGCGACAGGC
>CAITOD010000602.1 GCA_903893935.1 uncultured Sphingomonadales bacterium | reverse complement strand
GCCATCACCACCATGTTGGGCAGGCTGGCAAGATAGGTAACGTCGAACGAGCCGGCATGCGTCGCGCCGTCCGCGCCGACCAGCCCGGCGCGGTCGATGGCAAAGCGCACCGGCAGGTTCTGGATCGCGACATCGTGCACCACCTGGTCATAGGCGCGCTGCAGAAAGGTCGAATAGATCGCGCAGAACGGGCGCATGCCTTGCGCTGCGAGCCCGGCGGCAAACGTCACGCCGTGCTGTTCGGCAATGCCGACATCGAACATCCGGTCGGGATGCGCCTTGGCGAATTTGTCGAGCCCGGTGCCGCCGGGCATCGCTGCGGTGATCGCGCAAATCGTCGGGTCGCGCGTGGCTTCGGCCGACAGGGCATCGGCGAACACACCGGTATAGCTCGGCGCACCGGGCGCGCTCTTGACCTGCTCGCCGGTGACGATGTTGAATTTCTGCACGCCGTGGTATTTGTCGGCAGCGGCTTCGGCCGGCGCGTAGCCTTTGCCCTTTTGCGTGACCACATGGATCAGGCAGGGGCCTTCGGCCGCATCGCGCACGTTTTCCAAGACCGGGATCAGCTGCTCGAGATTGTGCCCGTCGATCGGCCCGACATAGTAGAAGCCGAGCTCTTCAAACAGCGTTCCACCCATCGCCATGCCGCGCGCGAATTCGTCGGTCTTGCGCAGGCCTTCGTGCAGCGGGCGCGGCAGGCGGCGCGACAGGCGCCGCGCCAGATCGCGCAGTTCGAGGAACGGGCGCGACGATACCAGCCGCGCGAGATAGCCCGACAGCCCGCCCACCGGCGGGGCGATCGACATGTCGTTGTCGTTGAGGATCACGATCAGCCGGTTGCCCGCAGCACCGGCGTTGTTCATCGCCTCGTAGGCCATGCCCGCGCTCATCGCGCCGTCGCCGATCACCGCGACCGATTTGCCCGGGCGCCCCGACAGCTTGTTGGCAATGGCAAAGCCGAGCGCAGCCGAAATCGAGGTCGACGAATGCGCCGCGCCGAACGGATCATACGGGCTTTCGCTGCGCTTGGTGAAGCCCGACAGCCCGCCGCCCTGCCGCAAAGTGCGGATCGCGGCGCGGCGGCCGGTGAGGATCTTGTGCGGATAAGCCTGGTGGCCCACGTCCCAGATCAGCTGATCTTCGGGCGTGTTGAACACGTAATGCGCGGCGACGGTCAGTTCGACCACCCCCAGGCCCGAGCCGAGGTGACCGCCGGTCTGGCCGACCGCAGCGATCATTTCGGCACGCAATTCGTCTGCGAGCTGTCGCAGCTGCGTGGGTTGGAGCTTGCGCAGGTCGGTCGGTGTGTCGACCGTATCGAGAAGCGGCGTGGCCGGATTTGCGGACATCATTGTTCCTTACACCGTCAAAACGGCCATGTCGAACATCATATGGTGAACTTGATCTTGCGGGGAAAACCGATTGCCGCGCGCGCTGTCAGCGGGCAAGCAAAAATGCCATGAACCCGATCCGCTTTCGCCTCGCCGTGCCCGATGATCTTGATGCGCTTGATGCGGTGATGGATGCCGCGATCGGCGCGTTGCAGCGCGGTTTCCTGTCGGACGAACAGATCGCCTCCAGCCGCGCGGTGATGGGGCTCGATCGGCAGCTGGTGCACGACGGGACGTATTTTATCGCGCTGATCGGTGATGCGATCGCCGGCTGCGGCGGCTGGAGCAAACGCGCGACGCTTTATGGCGGCGATCACAGCGCGGGCTTGCGCGAACCGCGCCTGCTCGATCCTGCGCACGAGCCGGCGCGCATCCGCGCGATGTACACGCATCCCGATTATGCCAGGCGCGGGGTCGGCCGTGCGCTGCTCCAGCAATGCGAAGACGCCGCGCGGGCGAGCGGTTTTCTGGCGTGCGAGCTGATGGGGACGCTGTCGGGCGTGCCGCTCTACCTCTCGGCAGGATACCGCGTGATCGAGGAAATCGAAGACGATCGGGGCGGCGCCCCGGTGCCGCTGAAGCGCATGCGCAAGGAATTTTAGCTGCAGCGGCTGCACACGCCGCGCAGCTCGATCACCGGCCGCACATCGGCAAAACCCGCGCCGCGCGCCGCGTCGCGCAGCGCGCCGGTCAGTTGGTCGTTGTCGATATGCGTGGCCGTGCCGCACGAATCGCAGATCAGGAAAATGCAGTCGTGGCGGCAGCCGGGGTGCGGATTGGCGACATAGGCATTGG
Source organism: uncultured Sphingomonadales bacterium (assembly GCA_903893935.1). Classification (GTDB taxonomy): domain Bacteria; phylum Pseudomonadota; class Alphaproteobacteria; order Sphingomonadales; family Sphingomonadaceae; genus Novosphingobium. The sequence continues at coordinate 2,615 of CAITOD010000602.1, read as the reverse complement.
CGCTTTCCACCCGGCGGGCAAGGTTGGCGCGCACGAACAAGTCGAGAATGCGATAGACGGTGTTGGCAGCGACCCGCTTGCCGCGCGCGGCACCCACGCTTTCGGCAATGTCATAGGCTGAAGCCGGGGTCGTGCGCGCCGCCAGCGCTTCGAACACGTCGCCGCGCATGTCGGTCCACTGTTCGCCGGCCGCAACCAGCGCATCGCGCGCACCAAGGATCAGGCGGTCGCCGGCGAGGTCATGATGCAGATGCGCGGTCATTGCCCAAGAATAGGCGCGGCCCGCCCGATTTGCAAAGTCTGGTGGCTAATGCGCAACGCTTGCCGTGTGGCTGGGGGCAGAGCGGGCATGGACGGCAATGCCATCGACACTCAGTGCCATGCCGACGGACCCGATCAGGAAGCCGATCGCCAGTGCGCGGTAAAAATCCTTGCCAAAGGGGTGCATTACCTGAAGCTCTCTATCTCTGTTGCCGATCCCCGGGGGGGAAGGACCGGTTCCCGCCAGCGGGGCGAATCGCTGGCCGATCTCGCGATCGTCGGCGACCAACCCTTTTCGCAACTGCAACGGATTTGGTTACCAGGCCAAAGCCGCGCGCATAGTATGGGAATCGTCCGGGCGACGTTCAACCGGGTTTAAAGGGAGTCAGCGGTTTCTGTCGATCCGGCTGGCGCTCGGCTGGTCGCGCGCGACGCGCGGATTATCGCGCCAGGTGCACCCGGATCGGCGCATGGTCGCTGGCCTTTTCGCGCCCGCGATAGGTCTTGTCGACACCCGCACCCTGCAACCGGTCGGCCAGTTCGGGCGACAGCAAGGCATGGTCGATGCGAAACCCGTGATCGCGCTGCCAGGCGCCGGCCTGGTAATCCCAATAGGTCCACACGCCGCCGCGCGGATTGTGCAACCCGATCGCATCGGTCCACCCCGCATCGACGAGACGGCGCCAGGCCTCGCGCGAGGCGGGCTGCATCAGCGCATCGTCGGCCAGCGCGCGCGGGTCCCAGATATCGCGATCGGTGGGCACGACATTGTAATCGCCGATCACCACCGCGGGCACTTCTTCGGCCCAGATCGCGGCCATGCGCGCGGCGAGCCGCGCCATCCAGCGCAGTTTGTAATCGAATTTGGGCCCGGGCTGCGGGTTGCCGTTGGGCAGATAAATGCCCGCGACGCGAATGCCGAACACGTCTGCTTCAAGATAGCGCGCCTGTTCGTCCTCGGGTTCGCCCGGCAGCCCGCGCTGCACTTCGACCGGGGTCTCGCCGCGCGCCAGAATGGCGACGCCGTTGAAGCCCTTCTGCCCGTGCCAGATCGCCTGATAGCCGATCGCGGCCAGATCGGCGGCGGGGAAGCCTTCGTCCTGCGTCTTGATTTCCTGCAGGCAGGCAATGTCGGGCCGGGTTTCGTCAAGCCATTCGATCAGCCGCGGCAGCCGCGCCTTGATCCCGTTGACATTGAACGATGCAACCGAAAGTGCCGCGCTCATACGCTGAAGCTGGCGCCGCACCCGCAGCCCGAGGCGGCTTGCGGATTTTCGACTTTGAACGCCGCACCGCCCAGCGATTCGACGTAATCAACCACCGCGCCCGCCACCAGATCGAGGCTCACCGGATCTACCACCAGCCGCACTCCGTCGGTTTCGGCCACTATGTCCTCGCCATCGGGCGCATCGGCCAGACCGAACTTGTACTGGAACCCCGAACACCCGCCGCCTTCGACCGACAGGCGCAGGATCGCCGGCTTGGCCTGGCGCGCGGCAATGGCTGCCACGCGCGCGGCGGCGCTGGGCGAAAGCGAGATGGTTTGCGTGGTCATGGCACCAAGATAGGGTGCCCAGCCACCCCACTCAAGCAGATTGGATAAAATCGCGCATCGCTTCGGCTTCGGCCTCGATCCGGTCGATGCGGTATTTGACCAGATCGCCGATCGAAATGAACGCCACCATCCGCCCGCCATCCATCACCGGCAAGTGACGAAAGCGCCGCCGCGTCATCAGCGCGAGCGCTTCGAGCGCGGTCTGGTCGGGGCTCACCGAGATCACCGGCGAAGTCATCACGTCGCGCACTTTCTGGTGCAGCACGTCGCCGCCAAAGCGCCGCAGCGAATAGAGCACGTCGCGCTCGGAGAATATGCCGACGACATCGACACCGCCATCTTCGACGGGCACTGCACCGATGCGGCGTTCGGCGAGCAGTTCGATCGCATCGGCGACCGAATCTTCGGCGCTGACTTTCCAGATTGGGCCGGACCGTCCGGCAACGAGCCTTGCAATGGTCATAGCATCCTCTCTCAGGCTACCGGGCATGCGACTCATGGGGTCGTTACCCGAAGGGGGGCTATTTTTAGCCTTCGGTCTGTGAGCATGACACAAATGCGACAGGGCGCAAGGTGATTGCCGCGCGACTCGAAAAGGATGCAAGATGCGACCGATGGCCGATCCCCGCTCCTCGCCGCTCGACGATCCCGCTTATGCAGCACTCGCCTGGGCGCATTACCGTCGCATGCTGCGCTGGACCGCCGATCTCGCGCTCGCGGTAGTGGGCGTGGTATGGGTGATCCTCTACCACGAGTTCGGGCTGGTCTCGATCCACCTCTATATCGCCACCGCGCTGGG
>CAITOD010000601.1 GCA_903893935.1 uncultured Sphingomonadales bacterium | reverse complement strand
CATTCTCAATCTGCCGGCCACGGTCGAAGCGGCGACGCCCAATATCTATGCCGACCAGATCGAGTATTTCTGCCGCAATCTGCCCGGGCGCGACCGCGCGGTGATCAGCCTGCACACGCACAACGATCGCGGCACCGGCGTGGCCGCGGCCGAACTGGGGCTGATGGCGGGCGCCGACCGGGTCGAGGGCTGCCTGTTCGGCAACGGCGAACGCACCGGCAATTGCTGCCTGGTGACCGTGGCGCTCAACTTGTACACGCAAGGCGTTGATCCAGAACTGGATTTCTCAAACATCGACGAAGTGATCCAGACGGTCGAATACTGCAACGGCTTGCCCGTGCACGAGCGTCATCCCTATGGTGGCGAGCTGGTGTTCACCGCCTTTTCGGGCAGCCATCAGGATGCGATCAAGAAGGGTTTTGCCGCGCAGGAACGCCGCAACGACCGGCTCTGGGCAGTGCCCTATCTGCCGATCGATCCGGCCGATCTCGGGCGCAGCTACGAAGCGGTGATCCGCGTCAATTCGCAAAGCGGCAAAGGCGGGTTCGCCTGGGTGCTCGAGCAGGACCAGGGGCTCAAGCTGCCCAAGAAAATGCAGGCGCATTTCAGCCGTCACGTGCAGGCGCTGGCCGACGAACTCGGCCGCGAACTCCATGCCGACGATATCTGGGGCGTGTTCCGCAAGGCCTACCGGCTCGACGATCCGCAGCATTTTGCGCTGGTCGATTACGAGGAAGCCAAAGCCGCCGACGGCACGCGCGTGTTTGCGGGCAAGATCGCGGTCGAAGGCAAAGTGCAATCGGTCAGCGGGCGCGGCAACGGGTTGATTTCCTCGGTGGTCGCCACGCTCAGCGACGGGTTCGGCATTGCCATCGATGTGCGCGATTACTCCGAACACGCGCTGACCGGCGGCAGCGACGCGCGCGCGGCGGCCTATGTCGAATGCGTGACTTCGAGCGGCCAGGTGGTGTGGGGCGTGGGTATCGACGAAGATGTCGCCACCGCCAGCGTGCGCGCGATCCTCTCGGCGGCCAACGCGGCGCGCGATTGATCCGGGTCGGTGGGCGCCACGCCCCCGGGCTCAACCAATCGCTTAAACCGGGTTGCGACCATCCGGGTTTCGGCCTTAGTTCGCGCAAAGCCGCCTGACGGCCTTGTGCGGGAGTGACCATGCCTGAACCGATTCTCGAGCCCGAACTGCCGATCATCGACCCGCATCACCATTTGTGGGACTTGCGGCCGCTGCTGCCGCATTTCCCCGAACCTCGCCACCCGTTCATCGCCGCGATCGCGCAGGCGCCTTATTACACGTTCGACCAGTTGCACGCCGAAGTGACGACGGGTCACAACGTGATCGGCACGGTCTATATGGAATGCGGCGCGTTTTACGACGCCGATGGCGACCCCGCGTTCAAGACCGTGGGCGAAGTCGCGTTCGTCAACGGCGTGGCAGCACAAGGCGCCAGCGGGCTCTATGGACAATATCGCCCTTGCGCCGCGATCATCGGCCATGCCGATCTGACGCGGGGCGATGCGGCGCGGCCGGTGCTCGAAGCGCTCAAGGCCGCCTCCCCCCGGTTTCGCGGCATTCGCCACCAGGGCGCGTGGGATGCCGACCCGGAAGTGCTCGGCGCACCGTTCCACGCGCCGGCGGGTCTCTATCGCGATGCCACATTCCGCGCCGGGTTTGGCCACTTGCGCGATCTGGGCCTGACGTTCGATGCCTGGGTGCTCGAACCGCAGCTTGACGATGTGATCGATCTCGCGCGCGCTTTCCCCGATCAGCCGATCGTGCTCGATCACTGCGGCACCCCGCTCAATGTCGCAAGCTATCACGGGCGGCTGCACGAACGCTTCGACACCTGGCGCGACAAGATCCGCGCGCTGGGCGCGCTGCCCAATGTTGCGGTCAAGCTCGGCGGGCTCGCAATGGCGTTTTGCGGCATGCCCGATCACGGCCCGGCGGCGGGTACCGGTTCCGAAGTGCTGGCAGCGCTTTGGCGGCCCTATATCGAGACGTGCATAGACGCCTTCGGGGTCGATCGCGCGATGTTCGAAAGCAATTATCCGGTCGATCGCTGGGGCGCGGATTACGCCACGTTGTGGAACGCGTTCAAACGGCTGAGCAAGGGCGCCTCGGCCAGCGAAAAACGCGCACTGTTCGCCGGCACCGCTGCGCGCACCTATGGCATCGAGGCGATCCTGCCGGGATGATTTGACAAGCCCCGCGCGGACCGATTAAGAGCCGGTTTAACCGATCAATTAAGAAGGATCATCGATGACCCTGCCCCCGCTTTTCGCCAAATTGCGCCTGCCGGTGATCGGATCGCCGCTGTTCATCATTTCTGGCCCCGAACTGGTGATTGCGCAATGCAAGGCGGGCGTGGTGGGCAGCTTTCCCTCGCTCAACGCGCGCCCGATCAGCCAGCTCGACGAATGGCTGCACCAGATCACCGAAGAACTCGCCGCGTACAACCGCGCGCATCCCGACCGCCCCGCCGCCCCGTTCGCGGTCAACCAGATCGTGCACAAGACCAACAACCGGCTCGATGAAGACATGGCGATGTGCGCCAAGTGGCAAGTGCCGCTGCTGATCACTTCGCTCGGCGCGCGCGAAGACGTCTACAACGCCGCGCACGCCTGGGGCGGGATCGTGCTCCACGACGTGATCAACGACCGCTTTGCGCGCAAGGCGATCGAAAAAGGCGCCGACGGGCTGATCCCGGTGGCAGCAGGTGCCGGCGGGCATGCCGGGGCGCAATCGCCGTTCGCGCTGATGCAGGAAATCCGGGTGTGGTTCGATGGGCTGGTCGCGCTGTCGGGCGCGATTGGCCACGGCCGCTCGATCCTTGCCGCGCAAGCGCTCGGGGCAGACTTTGCCTATATTGGCTCGGCGTGGATCGCCACGCACGAAGCGCGCGCTGCCGAAGCCTACAAGCAGGCGATTGTCGACTGCGGCGCCGACGACATCGTCTATTCCAGCCTGTTCACCGGCGTGCACGGCAATTATTTGCGCCCCTCGATCGTCAACGCCGGGCTCGACCCGGACAATCTGCCCGAGAGCGATCCGTCCAAAATGAACTTCGGATCGGGCGGCAACACCGAAGCCAAAGCCTGGAAAGACATCTGGGGCTCGGGCCAGGGCATCGGCACGATCAAGGCGGTGGAAAGCGTGGAAGACCGCGTGGCGCGATTCGAAGCCGAATACCGCGCGGCGGCCGCGGCGCTGACAGCAAACAGCGCGCCGTTTGTTGGCGCTTGAAGGCAGCGCTCAAGCCGCAACAGGTTCGGTTTCGGCCCACAGCGCTTCGGCCATGCGGTCGAGGTGGCTGAAGTCCAACGCGGGATCGCGCGCGTGGAGCGGAGTCTTGCGCCAGCGCGCCGGATCGAGCAGCCGCCGCCGCAGCGCGCGCTGCAGCAAGTCGATCCGGCACAGTGCTTCGACCAGCGCGCGGTCGCCCTGCGGGCCACGCCGGCGCTTTTGCCACCCGGCTTCGATCTGGCCCATACGTTCGAGCACCAGCGCGTTATAAGTCTGGTGCGGCCCGCGGTGCAGCGGCAGGGCCAGCCGCAGCGCGGCTTCATCGGTAGCGGGCAAAAGCAGGCCGTTGCGGCGAAAATCATGAAAGCCCAGCGTCTCGGGGCCAAGTTCGTCGATCAGGTCGGTGACGCCGCGCGCGTCGAGCACCTGGCGCGGCAGCACGTGATGGCGTTGCAAGCCGGCGCAATACCCGGGGCTTCCGGGTATGTTGACCGAGCGGAATGGCAGCGCCGCGCGCGGCGCACTCATGGAAAGGTCATCCCTTGTTACCCCACGTGTCCCGCACGGACGCTGCGCCGCAGGCGTAAACAAACTGTTGCCAAATCCGCGCGCAGCCCGGCTTGGTACCAAATCGGTGCTAAAGCTTGTGCGCCAGCAAGCCGCCCGGGGCATCGGGTTCGATCCGGACTTTGCCGAAACCAGCCAGATCAACCGTGCGCGGCGCATCGATCGGGCCATGCGCCACCAGCCAGTCGGTCAGCCGCACCGCACCGCGCGCATCGCTTTCACACAGCACGCCGTCCTTGCCGGCAAACACGAATTCCTGGCCCACGAAGTAAGCCAGCCCGCAACTGGCCAGACCGCGCTCCGAGCGGACCAGCGAGGTCAGCGCAAGCGCCGGAAACGGGCCGCCCTTGAGCCAGATCCCGATCGCTTCGGCAAACCATTCGGGCGACATCGCCAGCCGCGCCGGCAACCACGCGACTGCGCGCAAGCCGGGCAATGCCCCCAGCGCCGCCACCAGACCGACGAGCATGCGCACCACCGGCAGCAATTGCCCCGCGCCGCCCAGTTGCGACCCCGCAGCGATAGTCACCAGCGCGTGATCGGCGGCAACGAACGCGCCGGGCAACGCGATCTGCTGGATCGGGCTATCCATGCGCAGCGCAGCGCCCGGCGCCAGACCGCAGCAATCAAACGCCAGACCATCGCAGAACAGTTCCGCCTGTCCGGTGGCATCGTCGAGCCAGGTCACCGCAAACGCCTGGCTTGCGTGCGACAAGCCATCGAGATCGCCGGCGACCGGCCGGTCTGATTGCGCGAACAGCAAGGCCGCGACCGGTGGACGCGTTGTCTGCCGGGGCTCGCCAGACTTGCGCCGAACGGGTCGGGGCATGTCCGGCTTGTGTTCGTCTGCTGCCACCATCAAGCGATCCCGGCCAAGGTTCCAAACAGAATGTCACGCATGTGCGATCCCAGAGGTTCCCGCCAAAAAGGATCAAAATATGCCAAGTTGCAAGCCCGCTGCGAGAGCCCGTGCCATATCACGACAGCTCTGCAAATCGTTACCCGACACGCGCTTTGGCGCGGCGATTGCCGCCGGGGTATCCGCGCCCAGCCGCACGATCAGCGCCGGCGCCACGCGGCGCAAGCGCCATCCGGTAACAATCCGGTCGATCTGCGCCTCGGCACCCTGCCCCGCCGTGCCCGCAGCCACCGCCGTGGCATAGGCGCGCGCCTCGATCCGCCCGAGCACCGGATAATAACAACGATCGAAAAACGCTTTCATTTCCCCGGTCATGCTGCCGAGGTTTTCGGGGCACACAAACAGATAGGCCGCCGCTGCCAGCAGGTCATCCGGCCCGGCGTCGAGCGCGGACACCAGTCGCACCGCCGTTCCCGGTTCGCCACTGGCTGCGGCACAGGCTGCCTCGGCCATCGCCTGCGCCGCGCCGGTGCGGCTGTGCCAGACAATGAGCAGTGTGCGCTCGGTCGGGTTGTCCCCGGATTTATCCACAGGCTTGTCCACATCTGTGCCGTTGCCGGCTGCTCCCCTGCACCCTCATACCGCGACCAGGGGCCCGATGGCCATGTCCTTTGGCACAATCGACCGGCAGCAATTGTCTGGCCTGTGAACTTGGCCTAGGCCTTTTGGCAGGACCATGCTCAGACCCATCACCAGTATCGAACACTCGCTGTCCGGCCTCGCCTGGCGATGGCGCGGGGGCAACATGGACATGACGGGTTCCGCACATGCCGGCGACGATCTGGTCGACCAGCTGCTGCTCTCGCGCGGCATCGACCGCGCCGAACTCGACCGCCATCGCCGTCCGACTTTGCGCGCGTTCCTGCCTGATCCCTCGATTTTTCGCGACATGGATGTAGCCGCAGCCCGGCTCGCCGGCGCGATCATCGGTGCCGAAGCGATTGCGGTCTATGGCGATTACGATGTCGATGGTGCGACCAGTGCGGCGCTGCTGATCCGGTTCCTGCGGCTGTGCGGCCACGATGCGCGGGCTTATATCCCCGATCGCCTGCTCGAAGGCTATGGCCCCTCGGGCGAAGCGCTGGTGCGGCTGGGTGCCGAAGGCGCGCGGCTGGTGATAACAGTCGATTGCGGCGCCATGGCGCACGAAGCGCTGGCCACAGCAGCGCAGGCAGGTGTCGAAGTGATCGTGGTCGATCACCACAAGTGCGCCGCCGATCTGCCGCAGGCCCTGGCGCTGGTCAATCCCAACCGGCTCGACGAAAGCGACGAGGCGGCAGCGCACGGCCATCTGGCGGCAGTGGGGATGGCGTTCCTGCTCGCGGTGGCAACATCGCGCGAACTGCGCGCGCGCGGATTTTTCGGCGCCGGCGCCCCACCCGACCTGATGGCGTTGCTCGATCTGGTGGCGCTGGGCACAGTAGCCGATGTCGCGCAATTGCGCGGGCTCAACCGTGCGCTGGTGGCGCAGGGCCTGAAAGTGATGGCGCGGCGCGAAAACCCGGGTCTGGCCGCGCTGATCGACGCCAGCCGGCTCAACCGCAGCCCGACGTGCAGCGATCTCGGCTTTGCGCTGGGGCCGCGGATCAATGCCGCCGGGCGGATCGGCGATTCCTCGCTTGGTGTGCAATTGCTGACCACGCTCGATGCCGATCAGGCCGCCACGATTGCCGCCCGGCTGTCGCAGCTCAACGAAGAACGCCGCGCGATCGAACAGGCCGTGCAGGAAGCGGCCGAACACCAGCTGGCCGCCGCCCCTGACGCCGCAGTGCATGTGCTGGCGGGCGCGGGCTGGCACCCCGGGGTGATCGGCATCGTCGCGGGGCGGATCAAGGAAAAGACCGGCCGGCCCACCGTCGTCATCGCGCTCGACGCCGACGCGGCCGGTAACGGCAAAGGCTCGGGCCGGTCGATTGCCGGGGTCGATCTGGGCGCGGCGGTGATTGCTGCGCGCGCGGCCGGCCTGCTGGTGGCGGGCGGCGGCCACGCCATGGCTTGCGGGCTGACCCTTGTGCCGGGAAAGCTCGACGCATTGCGCGCGTTTCTCGATGCGCGGCTGGCGCGCGATATTGCGCGCGCGCGCACCGCGCAAACCTTGCTGATCGATGTTTCGCTGGCACCCGGCGGGCTCACGCCCGATCTGGTAACCACGCTCGACGCGGCAGGCCCGTTCGGGATCGGCTGGCCCGGCCCGCGCGTGGCAATCGGCCCGGTGCGGCTGGTCAAATGCGAGCCGGTCGGGCAGGACCACCTGCGCATGGTGGCGAGCGGCAACGACGGCCGCAGCTTCAAGGCCATCGCCTTTCGCGCGGCGACCACCGAACTGGGCCAGGCGCTGCTGCATGGCCACAAAGGGCGCCGGTTCTGGCTGGCCGGGCGCGCGCGGATCGATGACTGGGCAAGCCGTCCGGCGGCCGAGCTTCACGTCGATGATGCCGCCTTTGCCGATTGACCGCAGGTGCCCGAAGGGGTGCGTTCGTCTATGACAGATGCTGTCAAATTGGGGTTGACGCGCCCGGACGGAGCCAATAGAGGCGCTGGCCTGCCCAGCGGCGCTATGCCCACGGCCCCATCGTCTAGCGGTTAGGACGCGGCCCTTTCACGGCTGAAACACGGGTTCGATTCCCGTTGGGGTCACCATATTGTGCAGTCGGCAGATTGCCCAATGCTTCCGGATCGCGTGTCGTCGGGCGCTCTGGCCCCTTCGTCTAGTGGTCAGGACGCGGCCCTCTCACGGCTGAAACACGGGTTCAAGTCCCGTAGGGGTCACCAGACAAGACGAAAGCGCCATGGATTTCCAGTCGATAATCACCGGTCACCCGCTGTTCACATGCGCAGCGCTTGCGGGTCTCGTTGCGCTTGCCGGCATGGTGATCGACCATCGCAACCAGCGCAGAACCAATCTCGACAACGTCTCGCTGGTGTCGTGGGGCCTTGTTTCCAGCATGGCGCTGATCGTCGGCGTGGTTTGCCTTGCCATCGGCTTGCGTAATGGCGGCTGATCCCGCGACAGCTTACTTTATGATGCTTGACTCGATACGGTAATGAAGCCGTTGTATCATGTGGTTTAATCTTATCAGATTGAGAGCATGATACCGCCCGCGAGCACCCGCCCCCGTTTCAGCTTTTCCGGCCTTCCCTGGTCCGGAATGCTGGTGGCGGTGGTTGCCGGGTTTGGCATGGCGTTTGCCGGAGCCGGTCTTGCCGTTTCCGGCGTGGTGGTTCTGCTGTGGCTCGGCACGCTGTGGCTGTCGCGCCCCGAACCGGTGGTCGAAGTTCGGGTGACCGAAGATTCGGCGTTGTCGCGCCAGGCGATGATCGACCTGATCGAGCCGTTCGGCGTGCCGGTGCTGATGCTCGACGGCCAGCGCATCGCCGCCGCCAATGCCGCCGCGCGCGAAGAGCTGGGCCGGCACATCATTGGGCAGGACGCGCGCGTCGCGCTGCGCCACCCCGAAGCAATTACCTTGCTCGATCTGCGCGAAGGCAGCGTCACCGTGCGCGGGCTGACCGGGCCGCGCAGCATCTGGCAAGTGCGCCGCGTCGCGGTTGACGAGCAGGTTTCGCTGATCGAACTGGTCGATCGCACCGCCGAAGCCGAT
>CAITOD010000600.1 GCA_903893935.1 uncultured Sphingomonadales bacterium | reverse complement strand
CGGACGATGTTCGGCCGGTGTGCTTGGGATCGATGGCTACGACCACACACTGTGCGCCGAAGCTGCGCGAGCATTCTGTAATGAGTTCCGGATTGGTCACGCAGCATGGAAAATGGCATAGCTGGCCCTTCAGCGTGGGTTACGGCTTTATATTGAGGTTCCCTGGGGGCTTTTCACCTGGCGTTTCCGCCGGTCCAAAACTCCTCGCTCTGGAAAATTTAGGTCGGTTCGAGCCAGCGACCGGGCGACCGAATTCAAGCAACGCTGCCGGGGATTGGGCATTGAAGGGGGTACCCGCCACAGTTACCGATACTCCTGGGCCGAAGGTGCCCGAGAATGCGGTTACCCCGAACGATTGGCCCAGGAGGCTTTGGGGCATGGGAGCAAGTCCATCCATCGTGCCTATGCCCGGGATGTCAACCCAGAGCATTTGACCATCGGTGAATGGAAAAATCGCCAGACCGCCTTCAATGCAATCAAAGTTGAGTTCAAAACCGAACAACGACGAGCCAGCTAAGATTTGCCAAATTAAAGGGTGGCACCCTGTTGGACCCGAGAACTGGGATGGTTGCGCCAACGACGGACCAGGATTTAACGCTTTACCATTTAAGTTATTTGCAAGCGCCTAAACACTAATCCTTTAACTAAATCCATGACGAAGGTGAAAGCAATGGCCCCGGCCAGCACGCAACCTAACGTCCAAAGCGGCAGCGGCAACATGAGCCACCCACATCCCGCCAAGGTCGCGGCAATGATTAGATCAACCACAGATGAAATGACCAGCCAGCGGCAGGGATGGGGCGATGCCCAGATTCGCCCACGGGCGCGGACGGCATAGGTGGTGGCCTGATTTCCACACACCAAGGTGAAGAACGCCAGCGTCTGCAACGCAGCGATGCCCAAGCCTAGTGTAGTGTTTCTCAAATACCTAGACATAGTATGAGCCCGTCAAAGCGCTATTTTTGTGAAAACGGGCCAAAACTGGGTGATTTATATGTATAGCCAATAGTGACACACTACACTAGACGGAATTGACCGAGGGCAACAATGCCGACACAGAAAGCCAGCTCGGAAAGGCCCATGAAAATGGCCGCAATCGTCAATTTGCCGATGTGCCAGTTATTGGGCAATGGGGATGGCTGGACATTGTCCGTGGTCAACGACATGCCAAGCAAATCGCCCACCATCATGACGATGATCATCAGCATCGGCGTCAAAATCGCGTGCCCGGTCATGATGAGGCCAATACCCAATAGCAGTACCTGCACGATTTTTTTGGTCAGGGAATTCAACGTGTAAGTCAGGATGCGCTGGAACGTGATGCGCCCTTCCTTGACGGCGGCAACAATGCCGACGAGTCCGGGTTGGGTGAGCACCATGCCAGCGGCGGACTTGGCGACATCGGTTGCGGTCGAAACGGCGATCCCCATTTGCGCCTGTCGCAACGCGGGTGCATCATTGGCCCCGTCGCCGCACATGCCGACGATGTTGCCGGCTTTCTGGAACGCCTTTACCAGTTTGAACTTATCCTCGGGCAGCACGCCGGCAAAGACGGCGAAACTTTCCGGGCGAACGTCAGTTGGAATCGGCCCCGGCGGACAAACCGCCCCATCAAGACCAACCATATGAGCGACAATCCCCGCCGTCGTGGGCGCATCACCCGTGACCATCACCATGCGAACACCCAGGGTTTTTAATTGCGTAACCAGCGTCGCTGAATCGTCGCGGGCCCGATCGCTGAGCGCAATCAATCCCACGAGTTGCATGGCCGCAGGTGGTCCTGCCGCGACGGCTAACACGCGAAAACCTTTTCCCTCCAGTTCAGTCGCTGCCGCCGACGCTGGCGGCGAGGGAACCGCCATCTTTACCACGATGGCGAAAGCCCCTTTGACGATGCGCAGCGCCCCAAGGTTTGGATCCGTCGCCGTTGCCTCGGACATTTTCGTCGCCGGATCGAACGGTTTGAATTGGCCCAATTTGGGTGGGTTGACCGAAACTTTCTTGGCGGCAGCGGAACGAATCGCCCCGTCCACCGGGTCTTGCCCACCGTCTGAACTGGCCAGGGCCGCCAGGGTCAAGACCCGCGCTTCATCGAAACCTGGCATTGGTTGAACGGTCGACACGGCTAATTGATTTAAGGTGAGCGTCCCGGTTTTGTCAGCGCACAAAACATCGATTGAAGCGGCTTCATCAACCGCCGAAAGGCGGGTTGGCAAAACACCTTCACGCGCCAGAGCGCGGGCTCCCAGCGCGCTTGCCAGCGTGAACGTGGCTGGTAATGCCACCGGAATTGAGGCCAGCACCGCCGTTAAAACCAAAGGGATGATCTCGCTCATGGGCATGGCCTTAGCCAGCGCGTACGCCACCAACAGGACAATCAAAATGCCGTTGAACACCGCGAGATTACGCACGACATGCAAAACGGCCTTTTGCTGTGAACTGACGACATGAGCTGTGCGCACCAACTCGGCGGTGTGTCCAAACTTGGTGCGGATTCCCGTCGCAGTAACCTGCGCGACGGCTTCGCCGCGCCGCACGAGCGCTCCAGCATACGTCTGGAAACCGGGGCTGGCTTCCGCCCCGATGGACTCGCCGGTGAGCATCGATTGATCCAGCAAGACATTCCCCGCCGTCAACTTAACATCTGCCGCCACGACGCCAACGAGGGATAGCTTTACGAGGTCGCCCGTTACAAGCTCGGCGGCGGGGAGATTTTTCCAGACACCATCCCGGCACGCCGAGGCGGTCATCGCCAGCCGCGACTTCATGGCGGTGAGGGTTGCCTGG
>CAITOD010000599.1 GCA_903893935.1 uncultured Sphingomonadales bacterium | reverse complement strand
GGCCCTTGTTGAGAATCCCGAACAGTTCGGGATGCGGCAGGCACACGCGGGTTTCGTCGCCCGGCTCGGGGTTGCGATCGAGCGTGAAATGGCTCGAATGGCGGATCACCGCGCGATCGCCCTTGAACGTGCCGACGCGCAATTTCGGCCCTTGCAGATCGGCCAGAATGGTGATCGGCCGGTTGATCCGGGCTTCGAGCGCGCGGATCGCGGCGATCGTTTCGGCATGCGTCGCATGGTCGCCATGGCTCATGTTCACGCGGAACGCATCGACGCCTGCCTGATAGAGCTTTTCGAGCATGTCGGGCGAACGGCTGGCCGGGCCAACGGTCGCGAGGATCTTGACTTTGCGTCCGCGCGGGGCGGTGCCGGCGCTGCCGGTCGGTGTCGGTTCGGGTTTCGCCACGGTTTTGCGCCTCGCTTTGCCTGAATCTGCACCCGGAACAGATGGGCCCTGTCGAATGGAGACAGTGGCCACGCGCCGATGCCGGGGCTATGGCGCATCACCCCTTAAAACCCAAGCCCCAAACGATTGAGGACATTGCGCATGGATACGAATTCGCCTGCCGCCGATGCCATCGACACTTTGCCCGATCCCGTCGCCGCCGCCGCGTTCCGCCGGCTGGTGCGCCATTTGCGCCACCGGCACGATGCGCAGAATATCGAGCTGATGGGGCTCGCCGGGTTCTGCCGCAATTGCCTCGCCGACTGGATTGTCGAAGCGGGCGCGCCGCTTGACAAAGCCGCGGCGCGCGAAGTGATCCACGGGCTGCCCGCTGCCGAATGGAAAGCGCGCTACCAGACGGAGGCAACGCCAGAGCAACTGGCGCAAATGGCCGAAAGCATGACGCGGAATGCCAAGCCCGACTGAAGCCTAATCGCCACCGCTGTCTGGCGCTCCGGTGTACTGGGCAGCGGGGTCGGGCACGCGCGGCGGCGCGCCGGGTGGCGGCGGGTCGAAGGCATGCACCGGGATCGGGCCGACCAGTTCGCCATCGTCCCAGAACACTTGCGGCCAGGCGGCCGGATGCAGCCCGAGATGTTCGAGCGGGGTGTAGTAATAGCGTTCGAACGCATAGACTTGGGTAACCGCGCCGAGCGCCCGGCGCGCATCGGCGAGGGCGACCAGGTGCCCCGAATAGCCGCCAAACGCCCAGTTGTCGGTCGGCCGGGGATCGGCCGTGACCACCAGCGGAAACGGGCACGGCAGATGGCCGAATTCAACGAGGCAGGTCTGCTCGATCACCACCCCGATCGATTCATGGCTGGCAAGCAAGGCGCTGCCCGGCTGCGCCGCCACGGTGCGCACGGTCTGGCGCCAGTCTTGCGGCACAAAACTGCTATCCACCGCCAGCAGATCGAACAGCCCGGCAATCGCAAACCCCGCGATCGTCGTTATGGCCACGGCCCAGCGGATTGCGTGCACCCGTTTGCTTTCCGCAGGCTTGCGGCACAAGGCCGCCGCCGCGATCAGCGCGGTAAAGCTGAAGCACCAGTGCAATGTGAAATCGGACAGGATCGGGTGGATCGCATCGGCAGCCTTGAACAATACCAGCGTGCCGAGCACCACGCCGATCGCCAGCCGCACCGCGCGATCGTGCCGCCCGCGCCAGATCCCGGCCACGACCAGCGCCCCCATCAGCCCCGCGCTCGCCTCCCCGCCGGTCAGCAATTGCAGATTGCACAAGCGCACAAAATCGGACCAGCTGACCGGCTCGAGCCAGGTGATATTGGCGGCAGACGCGCTTTTGAGCTGGGCATAGGCCATGACCAGCACCCAGCCCGACAGCACCGCGCTTGCCATATCGGCGATCAGCAGCCGGACTAGCATGCGCCAGTCGCGGTCGCGCCGCAGTGCGGCGTCGCCCAGCACCGCCAGCGTTGCGATCACCGGCCACAGCACCATTGTCGTATGGCAATAGATCGCCGTGACCGCGCCACCCGCATAGACCAGCCAGCCGCGCGAGCGCCCCTCGAGCGCTCCAACCAGCCCGATGAACGACACCATGACCGCCAGCCGGGCAAGGCCATAGCCGCGCAAGTAATCGTCCTGATAAATGTCCGAAGGCGACAGCGCGAACAGCAACAGGCCAAGCAATGCCGCCGCCCAGCCCAGCCGCTGGCGCGCGAAATGCGCAAACACCGGCAATTGCGCAAAGCCGATCACGAGCGGCAGCGCGCGCATCGGCCAGTGCCCCATCGGCACCACCAGGCGCCACAGCTTGAGCAGCGAATAGAACAACGGCGGATTGGTTTCGCGCAGCATCCACCAGCCCCACAAGCGGCGCCACGGCTGGCCGGAAAAATACATCGAGGCCATTTCGTCGAACGCCATCGAGCCCGCCGCATGGCGCAGCCGCAGCCAGATCGCGAGCCCGACTGTCGCCGCGAGCAGCAGCGCCACGCCGATCCGCGCAAACGGTCGACTGGCTGAAAGGATGGGAGCGCCCCCGGTTGGCATCGCAAGGGGGCATACCCGCGCCACCTGTCGCAAACAATCCCCGCGGCAAGCACTGCCTTGAAACCGCGCGGGCGCGAGGCCATTTCGGGCGCAGCCGTCAACTTCCTGCGATAGGTGAAACCGATTGCCATGACCGAAACCACGCTTGACGCACCCGCTCCCGAAACGCGCGTTTTCGAAGCCGATGTCGCCCGGTTGCTGCACCTGATGGTGCATGCGGTCTATTCCGACCGCGACGTGTTCCTGCGCGAACTGATCGCCAATGCCGCCGATGCCTGCGAAAAGCTGCGCTATGAAACCCACGCCAATCCGTCGCTCGCAAGCGACGATTTGCCGCGCATCACCATCACGCTCGATGCCGACCAGCGCCGGCTGACAGTGGCCGACAACGGCATCGGCATGACCGAAGCCGACATGATCGAAGCACTGGGCACGATCGCGCGATCGGGCACGCGCGCGTTCATGGACAAGCTCGCCGCCGCCAAAGACGGCGAAAGCCCGCAGCTGATCGGCCAGTTCGGGGTCGGCTTCTATTCGGCGTTCATGGTGGCCGACAGCGTCGATGTCACTTCGCGCCGCGCGGGCACCGACCAGGCGCATCGCTGGTCATCGGACGGGCTGGGCACCTACAGCATCGCGCCGGTGGCGCTCGACGAAGCCCCGGCGCAAGGCACGCGCGTGGTGCTGCATCTGAAGGAAGATGCGACCCAGTATACCGAACGCTTTGCGGTCGAACGGATCATCCGCGCGCAATCGGGCCATGTGCCGGTGCCGATCACGCTCTTCGACAAGCCCGATGGCGAAGCGGGCGAAGTGACCGACGGCAGCGCGCTGTGGACGCGCGCCAAGGCCGATATCACGCCCGAAGAATACACCGATTTCTATCGCAGCGCGGCGGGCCAGTTCGATGTCCCGGCGCTGACCCTGCATTACCGCGCCGAAGGCAAGCACGAATACACCGTGCTGGCGTTCGTGCCCGAAAGCCGGCCGTTCGACTTGTTCGACCCCGATCGCAGCGGGCGGATGAAGCTCTATGTCCGCCGCGTGTTCATCACCGACGAAGCCGAAGTGCTGCCGCGCTATCTGCGGTTTGTGCGCGGGCTGGTCGATTCGGCCGACTTGCCGCTCAACATGTCGCGCGAAATGATCCAGCAGAGCCCGCTGCTCGCCGCGATCACCAAAGGCGTGACCAACCGCGTGCTGAGCGAACTCGACAAGCTGTCGCAAAGCGATGCAGACAAATATGCTGCGTTCTGGGACACGTTCGGCGCCGTGCTCAAGGAAGGAATCTACGAGGACTATGGCAGGCGCGAGACGCTGCTCGGCCTTGCCCGGTTCCGCACCACCAGCGGCGGCGACAGCTGGCGCTCGCTCGAGGACTATGTCGCGGGCATGCGCGACAACCAGACCGCGATCTATTACGCCACCGGCCCCGATCGCGAGCGGCTGGCGAGCAGCCCGCAGATCGAAGGGTTTTTTGCACGCGGGCTCGAAGTGCTGCTGCTGACCGATCCGGTGGACAGCTTCTGGGCGGCTTCGGGCATCGATTACGAAGGCAAACCGTTCAAATCGGTCACGCAGGGCCTCGCCGATCTCGGGCTGATCCCGACGCTCGACGGCACCGAAGGCATGGCCCCCGCCGCGCCCGAAGCCGATGCCTTCATCGCCTTTGTTCGGCAATGCGTGGGCGATGCGGTTTCCGACGTGCGCGCGTCGGACCGGCTGACCACCAGTGCGGCCTGCCTGGTGGCGAGCGAAAGCGGCATGGATCGCCAGCTCGAGCGCCTGCTCGCGGCAAGCGGCCAGACCCCGCGCGGCGCCAAACCGGTGCTCGAACTCAACCCGCGCCACGATCTGGTCACCCGGCTCGCCGCCCTGCCCGATGACGCCGCGCTCAAGGCCGATGGCGCGCACTTGCTGCTCGACGAAGCGCGCATCGCCGATGGCGAACTGCCCGAAGACATCCGCGCTTTCGCCGACCGGCTGGGCCGCGTGCTGACCAAAGCGCTAGGCTGATCCTCCCCGGCACGGGGAGGGGGACCAGCGAAGCTGGTGGAGGGGTCTTTCGGCCGGACGCGACATT
This sequence comes from uncultured Sphingomonadales bacterium, assembly GCA_903893935.1. Taxonomy (GTDB): domain Bacteria; phylum Pseudomonadota; class Alphaproteobacteria; order Sphingomonadales; family Sphingomonadaceae; genus Novosphingobium. The sequence continues at coordinate 878 of CAITOD010000599.1, read as the reverse complement.
GCGCAATGCGGCAAGACCCCTCCACCACCTTGCGCCTTTGGCGCAATTTACCCTGAGCGGCTGCGCAAGCAGCAGCCGAAGGGGGCGGTCCCCCTCCCCCGTTGGGGGAGGAATTCAATTTCAGGCAACGCTGCCTTCGAGGATTTGCAGCGTTTTCAGGTCCGAGTGGAAATCGAGCGCGTAATCGCCGCCTTCGCGGCCGATGCCCGAAATGCCGATCCCGCCGAACGGTGCGGTCAGATCGCGCACCAGAAACGTGTTGACCCAGACGGTGCCGCCGCGCACCGCGCGCCCCACCCGCTCAGCGCGTTCGGCGCTGCCGGTATAGACAATGCCCGACAGGCCATAGGCGGTCGAATTGGCCAGAGCGACGCCTTCGGCTTCGTCGCGGAACGTCTGGAAGGTCAAGACCGGTCCGAACACTTCGTTCTGGACGACTTCGGCATTGTTGTCCCTGGGCACGATCAGCGTCGGCTCGATCCAGTTGGCGCCTTCTTTCCACACACGCCCGCCACGCACGATCGTATCGCCGGCTGCGCGCGCGCGTTCGATAAATCCAAGCACGCGTTCGACATGGCGCGGGTGGATCAGCGCCGACATCGTGGTTGCGGGATCGCGGCTGTCGCCCAGCACATGCGCATCGGCGTATGCATGGAATTTTTCGAGGAATGCGTCCTTCACGCGCTCTTCGACAATGATCCGCGTGCCCGCCATGCACACCTGGCCGCTGTCGTCGTATTGCCCGGCGGCCTTTTTCGCTGCCGCGTCGATATCGGCATCGGCAAACACGAGGAGCGGCGACTTGCCGCCGAGTTCGGCGGTGAACGGCACGATGTTTTCGGCCGCCGCCTTGCCGATGATCCGCGCGGTGGGCACGC
>CAITOD010000598.1 GCA_903893935.1 uncultured Sphingomonadales bacterium | reverse complement strand
GGCGATGAACCGGCCCTGCCAGTGGACGTGTTCGGCCTGCGCATATTCGTCTTCGAGGCTCATAGTTCGATCGGTCCGTCGGGCAGTTCGTTGCCGGGTTTGGCATCGCGCGGGAAATGTTGGGCCAGCACCGCGCCCACCGCCGCCACGCCTGCGATCACGCCATCGGCCACGCGCGTTTCGCGAAAATGCGCAAGCATGGCGTGCATCGCATCGCCCCACACTTCGGGCGCCACTTTGCCCGCGATCGAGGCGTCGGCGATGATTTCGGCGCGGCGTTCGGCCACCGACAGATAGATCACCACGCCGGTCGCACCCTGGGTGCGGCCTTGCGCGGCAAGCCGGAACGCTGTGCGCGCGCGCGCGCGAACCCGCCGCGCCTTGATCGGCCCCGGTGTCAGCATCAGCCGCAGGCGCCGCCACAACAGCAGGAGCCACATTCCGGCAAATTTGACCGTGCCGACCAGGAGCGCCAGTTCGAACACTTCGTGCGGGCGCCATTGGTGGTCCCACAGCCCGAGTACGCCATCGACCAGCGCGAGATAGAACCCGGTCGCCAGCGTCAGCACGAGCAGCGCCAGCCCGGCGACCAGCGCCGACCACGCGAGCGCGACATCGGCATAATCATCCGAGGCATGCGCCACCACCGTGACGATTTCGCCGTTGGCATGCGCTTCGGCTGCGCCGACCGCTTCGGCAATGCGCGCGTTGTCTTGCGGAGAGAGGATCGAATGCATCATGTCGCGATCCCCTTACCAGCCGCCCGAGGCGCCGCCGCCTCCGGAACTGCCCCCGCCGCCCGAAAAGCCGCCGCCGTCGCCGCCGCCCCAGTCGGACCCCCCGCCACCGAATCCGCCGCCCCAACCGCCGCCGAACCCGCCCATCGGTACGATCCACACGCCGCCGCCATAGCGCCGCCCGCCACCGCCCAGCATGCGCAGGAACGGCAGGACAAAGAACAGCAGGAAAATGACGATGAACACCACGCTGCCCGCGTCGAAATGCGGCTGGCGTTGGCGCACCAGTTGCGTCTGGGCTTTGGCGGCGATCGCGCGCGCCTCGGCATCGGGCAGACGCAATTGCGCGATTAGCGCGTCGACCGCCGCGTTGATCCCGCCGTTGAAATCGCCCGCCTTGAATTTGGGTGCAAGGTCGTCGCGAATGACCAGGCTCGATATCGCGTCGGTCACAATGCCTTCGAGGCCATAGCCGACTTCGATCCGCACTTTGTGTTCGGTCGGCGCAATCACCAGCAGCAGGCCGTCGTTGCGCTGCTTGTTGCCGATGCCCCAGGCGCGGAACAGCTTGTTGGCATAGTCGTCGATGTCGTCGCCGCCGAGGCTCGGCACCGTCGCGACCACCACCTGGCGCTGCGACTGCGCTTCAAGCCCGGCGAGTTTGGCATCGAGTGCCGCGATCTGTGCGGGTTGCAGCAGATGCGCATCATCGACCACGCGCCCGGTCAGCGCCGGGAACGACTGCGCCTGGGCAGGCGCCACGGCGAGCATGATCACACACGCCGCGATCAGCGCGAACAGCCGGCGCATCGCCCGCATGCCCGCCGGTGCCGTGGTCAATTGCCGGTCTTTTGGGCGGCCGGGGCAGGCGCGCTGTCAAAGCTGATCGTGGGCGCGGTTTCCGCACCCGGGGTGGTCGCGGTGAACGGCACCATCGGCTTGGCGCCATAGATCACGTTGGCCGCGATCACCGCGGGGAACGTGCGGATCGTCACGTTGTATTCGCGCACCGCCTCGTTGTAATCGCGCCGCGCCACGGTGATGCGGTTTTCGGTGCCTTCGAGCTGGCTTTGCAGCGCGAGGAAATTCTCGTTCGACTTGAGATCGGGATAGGCCTCGACCGACGCGAGCAGCCGGCCGAGTCCCTGGCTCAGCTGGCCTTGCGCGGCCTGGAACTTGGCGATCTTGTCGGGATCGGTCACGTCGTCGGCCGAAATCTTGATCTGCGTCGCGGCCGCGCGCGCCTCGGTCACTTTGGTCAGCGTGTCCTGTTCCTGCTTGGCATAGCCTTTGACCACCGCCACCAGATTGGGGATCAGGTCGGCGCGGCGCTGGTACTGGCTTTGCACATCGGCCCATTTGGCTTTG
>CAITOD010000597.1 GCA_903893935.1 uncultured Sphingomonadales bacterium | reverse complement strand
CGGCTTCGTCGCCGCCGGTGCCGGCGCGGATTTCGAGCATCGCGGGCCGCGCATCGGCAGTGTCGCGCGGCAGCATGGCGAGCGCCAGCGCGCGTTCGGCTTCGGGCAATTCGTGGCGGATGCGCGCGATGTCGTCATCGGCCAGCGCGCGCAGATCGGCATCGCTGTCGTCGATCGTGGCGAGATCGGCGAGTTCGCTGCGCAAGGCGCGTACATGGATCGCGGCGCGCGCCACCGGTTCGAGCTCGGCATAGTCGCGGCTGGCGGCAATGAACGCCTCGCCTTCGAGCGTGCCCGAGGCCAGCCGCGCCTCGAGTTCGGCAAACCGCGCGGCAATCTGTTCAAGCCGGGTATCGGCAATGCTCATGCGTCGCCGATGCCCGGCAGCACCGCGCGCAAGGTGGCCTGCACCGGTTCGTCGCCGCGCAGCCGCCAGCGCGGCGCGCCCTCGGCCAGCGCCAGCCCGGCGATCACTTTGGCGGGTACTTTGGTGGCTTTGTCATAACGTTTGCGCGGCGATCCGGTGGCGATCATTTCGCCCGACAACCCGGCCCTGCGCAACGTGGCCAGCGCGTGCGTCGCGACCGCAAGCGCGGCATCGTCTTCGACCGCAATGACGACGTCGGCCGGCGCTTCGTCGCGCGCGCCGACCAGCATCGCCAGCCGCTCGATCCCCGCTGCCCAGCCCACCGCCGGCGTGTGCGGCCCGCCCAGCGCTTCGATCAGCCCGTCATAGCGCCCGCCGCCCAGCACCGTGCCTTGCGCGCCCAGCCGGTCGGTCACGAATTCGAACGCGGTGTGACGATAATAGTCGAGCCCGCGCACCAGCGCGGGCGTGCGCGTCCAGGCGACGCCGGCCGCATCGAGCCCGGCGGTCACGCGGCCGAAGAAATCCTGCGCTTCGCCGGTCAGGAAGTCGTCGATGCGCGGCGCCTCGGCGGTAAACGGTTTGTCGCGCGGGTCTTTCGAATCGAGAATGCGCAACGGATTGCGTTCGAGCCGATCCTGCGAATCCTCGCTCAAGTCATGGCGGTGGTCGCGGAAATAGCCGATCAGCGCGCGGCGCCACGCCTCGCGGCTCATCGCATCGCCCAGCGTGTTGAGTTGCAGCGTCACCCCGTCGGCAATGCCCAGCTCGTGGAGCAGCTGATCGGCCAGGCACAGCAATTCGACATCGACTTCGGGCTCGGCCGAACCGATCACTTCGGCGTCGAGCTGGTGAAACTGGCGATAGCGGCCTTTCTGCGGGCGCTCGTAGCGAAAGATCGCGCCATGCGTGGCGAGCCGCAAAGGCGCGTATTGCTGCCAGCCGTTGGTCAGATAGGCGCGCGCGATGCCGGCGGTGAATTCGGGGCGCAGTGTCAGCGATTCGCCGCCGCGATCCTCGAACGAGTACATTTCCTTCGACACCACATCGGTGGTTTCGCCCAGGCTGCGCGAAAACACCTGGGTCTTTTCGAACACCGGCATTTCGGCGCGGCGAAACCGGTAAAGGCGGCGGACGCGTTCGAACGTTTCGACGACAAAGCCGAACGCTTCGGCCTCGGCGCCGAAAATGTCCTGCGTGCCGCGGATCGCCTGCGGGGTTTCGGGGCGGGCGGGGTCTTTGGGATTGGTCATGACAGGCGCGTCTAGCTTAGCGACGTTCACAAGAAAAGGCGGACGGCGTGCGCGGGGGCAGTTGCGCGTTGGCAGGCTGCCCGGCATGGAAGGCGTCATGACCCACTTGACCAAGCTGCTTTTTGGCGCAGCACTGTTCGCTGCCATCATTGCCCCTGCCGTTCACGCCCAGGTTCAGCCCGGTACCAACAGCTTCCCCGCCGCAATCCCGATCAGCCGCACCGTGCCCGATCCGGTCGATACGGCTTATCCGGGGACGATCACGCTCGATATCGATGCAACCGATCTGGCAAGCGGCGCCGAGCGCATTACCGAAACCGTGCCGGTCGAACCGGGCGCAACGCAACTCACGCTGCTGCTGCCCGAATGGATCCCCGGGCATCACAGCCGCGGTGGCCTGCCCGCCGAACTGGTCGCGCTGCATTTCACCGCCGATGGCAAGGAACTGACCTGGCATCGCGACCCGGTCGAGACTTTCGCTTATATTGTCGATCTGCCCGCCGGCGCGCACGACGTGGTGGTACGGATGATCCACACGCCGGCGCTCCGCGAAGCACCCGGCGATCGTATCACCGTGACGCGCGAAATTGTCGATCTGCAATGGAGCGAGATGGTGCTCTATCCGGCGGGGCATTTTGTCCGCCAGATCCGGATCAAACCGAGCCTCACATTGCCGGCCGGGTTCGAAGCGTTCACTGCGCTCGACGGCAAGGCACAGACCGCCAACCGTTTCGCCTGGGACGTCACCGATTTCGAAACGCTGGTCGATTCGCCGGTGTTTGCCGGCCGGTTTGCGCGTCGTTTCCCGATTGGCGACCATGTGTTCATCGATGCGGTGGCCGACAAGGAAGACGATCTGGCGATCAAGCCCGAACACCTCGAAACCTACCGCAATCTGGTGCGCGAAGCCGACGCCGTGTTCGGCGCGCGGCATTTCGATCACTATGATTTCCTGCTCGCGCTCACAGACCGGCTGAGCGGGATCGGTCTCGAACACCACCGTTCGAACGAAAGCACATATGTGCCCAAGGCGTGGACCGACTGGAGCGCCACCGACTGGGACCGCAATGTGCTGCCGCACGAATATGCCCATTCGTGGGATGGCAAATTCCGGCGCCCGGCGCAGCTGTGGACCCCCGATTACCGCCAGCCGATGATCGATGACCTGTTGTGGGTCTACGAAGGGCAGACGCAGTTCTGGGGGCTGGTGCTGGCGGTGCGGTCGGGCGTGCAGACCAAGGCCACGATCCTGGGCGAACTGGCCGGCTATGCGGGCGCTTTCAGCGTTTCGGCGGGGCGCGCATGGCGCTCGGTCGAAGACACCACTGCCGATCCTGTGTTTGCCTCGCGCCGGCCCAAGCCGTTTCCATCGATTTCGCGCGACGAGGAATACTATACCGAAGGCGCGCTGGTGTGGCTCGAAGCCGACCAGATCATCCGCGACGGTACCGGCGGCAAAAAGGGCCTCGATGACTTTGCCCGTGCCTTTTACGGCATGCGCAATGGCGACTGGGGCGTGCTGCCTTACACCCGCGCGGATGTGGTGCAGACGCTCAATTCGATTTATACTTATGACTGGGAAGCATTTTTTCACGCACGGATCGATCAGGCCGGCCAGCCTGTGCCGCTCGGCGGGATCGAGCGCGGCGGCTATCATCTGGTGTGGAAAGCCGAACCCAATCCCTTTCAGCAGGCGGTGATGATCGAAACCAAGACGCTTGGCCTCAGTTATTCGCTCGGGTTCACGCTCGATCACGAGGGCAAAGTGGTCTCCACACTGTGGGGCAGTGTGGCTTTCAATGCCGGTCTGGTGCCCGGTGCGCAAGTGATCGCGGTCAATGGCGAAGGCTATGACGCCGATACGATCAAGGCAGCGATCACCGCTGCCAAAGGCACCGACAAGCCGATCGTGCTGATCATCAAGCGCGACAACCGCTATACCACAGTCACGCTCGCCTATCACGAAGGGTTGCGTTACCCTTGGCTCGAACGCGATCCCGGTGGCAAAGGGCCGGGAGGGCTTGATCTGCTGCTGGCACCACGCCGCAGCGGCCATTGAAACGCCAGCCAAAGAAACGGGCGCCGATCGCCGATATGGGCGGTTGGCTGGCGCCGCCGCGGTTTGTGCTGTTCCTCACGCTGTTTCCGGCTGGCGCGGTGCTGCTCCATGCCCTTGGTCATAGCCTTGCCGATTCGGCCGATCTCGGGTTCGACGGCGCGGCGCTGGTGTTTCTGGCAAGCCTCGTGCCGCTGTTCCTGACCCGGCGCGACGCCGCGGCGATGCGTCAGCAGGCGGCGCGCAACGATGCCAACCGCGTGCTGGTATTGGCGATCACCACATTGCTGACCGTGGTGATCATGGCGGCGATTGCGGGCGAATTGCCGCATGTCGGGCATGGCGGCGGGCACTGGGTGCTGGTCAAGCTGATCGGCACTTTGCTGCTGACCTGGCTGTTTGCCAATGTGGTCTATGCGCTGCATTATGCGCATCTGTTCTACATGGCGGGCGATGTCGCAGGCGAAGACGCGCGCGGGCTCGATTTTCCGGGCGGTGAAGATCCCGATTATCTCGATTTCGTCTATTTCGCGTTCACGCTGGGGATGACGTTCCAGACCGCCGATGTGAATATCACCGGCAAGCCGATCCGGCGGATTGCGGTGCTCCACGGCTTTGCCGCGTTTGTTTTCAACATCGGGGTAATCGCGTTCACGATCAATGCGATTGGCGGTGCCGCAAGCTGATTGCGGTTT
>CAITOD010000596.1 GCA_903893935.1 uncultured Sphingomonadales bacterium | reverse complement strand
CTCGAAACGTTCGATCCCGACAAGATCGGCCGCCCGGCCAAGGCAGTGCTGCGGGCACAGATCGAGCGGTTCGATCTGGCGCCGCTGCTGGGCCAGATCCTGGCCGGGATGATCGCCGATGGGCGCCACATGCCGCTGATCGATGGCGTGCTGCGCCGCGCCGGCGCGCTGCTCGAAGCCAACGAGCCCGCGTTGCGTGCGCTGATCCACGATCGCGCCTCGACGCTGATGCGCTGGACCCGGCTCGACGACCGGCTGGCCAATGCGCTGCTCGATGCGCTCTATGCGCTGCTTGCCGAAACGCTGGTCGAGCCCGACCATCCGGTGCGGCGCAAGATCGATGAAACGCTGGGCACGCTGGCGCACGATCTGGTCCACGATGCCGGCTTGCGCGATCGGGTGGCGCGGATGAAACGTGATGCCTTGGCCAACCCGGCCTTTGCCGCCTGGCTCGATGCGGTGTGGGAACGCAGCCGCATGGGGCTGATCGCGCATTTGCGCAACGCCGATGCGGCAAGGCCGGGATTGGCGCGTTTCGGCCGCGCGCTTGGCGAAGACCCGGCAACGCGGCGGCTGGTCAACCGCTTTGCGCGCCGCGCGCTGACCGGCCTTGCCAGCCGGCACGGGCAGGATATCGTGCGGATCGTATCGGAAACCGTGCGCCGCTGGGATGCGCGCACGGTCACCAGCCGGATCGAAAATGCGGTCGGGCGCGATCTGCAATTCATCCGCATCAATGGCACGCTGGTGGGCGGGCTGGTCGGCGTGGCATTGCACGCGCTCGAACGGCTTGTGTAAGAAGACGCGATGACCGGCCCGATCCTTGTCACAGAGCGCCTCGAGCTGTGGCGCCCGCAGGCGGGCGATCTGGCGGGGATCGTCGCGATGGTCGCGCCCGATCAGGTGCGGCGGCACCTCGGCAATCGCACGCTCAGCATGGCCGACGAATTTGCCCGGTTGCAGCGCAACGCGGGCAGCTGGGCGCTGTTCGGCTATGGCAATTTCATCGTCCGCGAACGCGAGACCGGCGCGATAGTCGGCGTGTGCGGGGTGTTTCACAGCTGGCGCGATCTCGACGGGTTCGACGATGTGCCCGAAGCCGGCTGGATCTTTGCCGAACCGGTGTGGGGCCGGGGCTATGCCACCGAGGCCGGGCGCGCGGCGCTGGCGTGGTTCGACCGGGTGCACGGCCCCTGCCGGATCGCCTGCATGATCGAGCCGGACAATCATGCCTCGCTCACGGTCGCCGCGCGGCTGGGGTTTGTTGCCTGCGACGAGCTCGATTTCGAGGACAGCCGGGTGGTTGTGCTGCAACGGGCGCCGATGCCCGCGCCGCAATAGCCGCGTGCGGGACATCGCGGTTGACAATGGCGATCGGGTTTGACCTTTTCGTCGCACGACCGGCCTGCGGTGGCGCAAGCGCAAAGAGAACGACGCAACCATGCTCGAGGCATCCGAAGCCCACGAACTGATCGATGAAGCGATCGAGCGCGTCGAGGAAGCCGAAGCCAAAGCGAGGCGCGACGAACGTATGTTTCGCGACCGGCTGTCGCTGCTGGTCGGGCTGTTCGCGGTGCTGCTGGCGGTGGTGCACCTGGTCGGGGCGGGGTATTTGCGTGAAAACGTGGTCGATACGATCCGCGCGTCGGATACGTACAACTACATGCAGGCCAAGAAAATCCGCCAGGCGGTGCTGCAAGTGGGCGCGCTGAGCGCGCCCGCGCCCGATCGCGCGCGACTGCTGGCCGAAGCCAGTGCGCTCGGCGCGCCTGATGCCAAAGGCCACGGCATCGGCCAGTTGCAGGCGGCGGCCGACAAGCTGAGCGAAGACGGCGTCAAGGCCGGCGCAGCGGGCGAACACTACGAATGGGCCGAAACCGCGCTGCAGATGGCGATCGTGCTGCTGTCGATCGCGATGATCGCGTCTTCGCGGATGGTCGCGCTGGGTGCCTGCGTGGTGGCGACAGGCGGGACGGCGCTGGCGCTTGCGACGTATCTGCATATGCTGGGGTAAGAGGGGGACAGGCGATGGTGCAGTACGCGATGGGTGCGCTGAAACGCGCGATGCTGGCCGGCGCGCTCATGCTTGCGCCGGGGCTGGCGCAGGCGTCCGATCTGGTGCTGATCAACGGCAAGATCTACACCGCCGTCGCGCCCAAATGGGCCGAAGCGATCGCGGTGAGCGGCGAGCGGATCGAGGCAGTGGGCAGCAATGCCGATGTGCTCAAAACGCGCAACGCGACAACGCGCGTGGTCGATCTGCACGGGCAGATGGTGATCCCCGGGGTGACCGACAACCACACGCATATCTGGTTCGGCTCGCTCGCGCTCACGCATCTCAACCTCGCGACCGAGAAGGAGAGCATCACGCCCGACCACCGCGCGCTCTATATCGCGCGGATCAGGGCTTATGCGGCGGCGCATCGCGATCAGCCGATCGTGTTTGCGCGCAGCGAATTCCCGCACAATCCCGGGCTCGGCCTTGCCATGCTCGACGAAGCGGTGCCCGACCGGCCGCTGGTGATCCACCATGTCGATGAACACTGGCTGTGGGTCAATTCGCGCGCGCTGGCGCTCGCCGGGATCGGCGACCAGCCGCTGCCCGACCCGGTCGAGGAAAAATACATCGAACGCGATGCGCAAGGCCATCCCACCGGCGTGCTCGATGAAGCAGCGCAGGAAGTGATGGAGCGCCACCTGCCGCCGATGCCGATGGATGAGCAAGTGCGTATCCTGAAAGCGGGCGAGCGCTATCTCAACAGCTTTGGCATTACCAGCGCGGTGGTCTTGACCGGCGGGCTCGACGACTTGCGCGCGCTCGATGCGCTGCGCCGGCGCGGCGAGCTGACGCTGCGCGTGCGGCAGGGTTTTGGGCAAGTGGCGGTCAACCACCATTGGAGCGAGAAATTTTTCGCCGATCTCGAAACCGCGCGCAGCAACTGGCACGACGACTGGCTGTCGGCCAATCTGGTCAAATTCTTCATGGACGGCGACCCCACCCCGCCGCTTTACCAGGCGCAAGATTACAACGCGCTGGTGACCGAACTCGACCGGCGCGGCATCTATATGGTGTCGCACGCGCTGACCGCGGTGGGCGTCCAGATGGCGCTCGACGGCTATCAGGCGGCGCAAGCCAAAAACGGCCAGCACGATGCGCGCATGCGCATAACGCACGCCGAATATGTGAACGCGGCCGACATGCCGCGGTTTGCCCAATTGCATGTGGTGGTCAGCACGCAACCGGCGTTCTGCTGTCTTTATGACGGCGTGCCCGACAACCCCTGGCGCACGATCCGCGACAGCGGCGCCACGCTGGTGTTCGACAGCGACTGGCCCTGTTCATGGCCGCCCAACCCGATCGAGGGCATCGCCGAGGCCGCCAACCGCTGGATTTACCGCAAGGCAGACGAACATGGCTATATCGGCCCGCTGAAACCCGACGGTTCGCCCGAAGCCGTCACCCCGGAACAGGCGCTGATCGCCTATACCCGCGATGCCGCTTACGCCAACCACACCGACGACAAACTGGGCACGCTGGAGCCGGGCAAGCTGGCCGACCTGGTGGTGGTTTCGGAAAATTTTCTCGACTTGCCAAAAGAACGGATCGGTTCGGCGCGGGTGGTGGCGACGATGGTGGGGGGGAAGGTTGTGTTCGGGGGCATTTGAGCAAACATCGGGCAATCGAACAGGTCCCGAACCTGTTTCGGGTTGCGATTACAGTCTCGGTGTCGCGACATCCGCCTCCAGCAGCATCCGCACATACCGCGTGTAGGGAACACCTCTGGCTTTCGCCTTGGCCTTGAGCGCGGCGAGCAATGCGGCGGGCAGGCGCATGTTGAGCGCGGCCGATTTGGGTTCGATTTCAAAGCGCATGGGTTTGAAGCCGGACAGGTCGTAGTGAGTGAGATCGGCGGTGGCGACGAAGGCTTCGGCGGCTTCGTCGCTGGGCAGCGATGGCATCGGTTCAGGTTTGGCGTTCATAGTGCTCGATTTCCTTCTGGTGCATGTAGCGGGCGCTGATCGGGCGGGCGCGCGTTTCGCCTTCTATTTCGCGCAGCATGAAGACCAGGAAGACATGGCGGCCTGCCAAGGTCTTGCCGATCGCGCGCATGCGGGGCTCGGTGGGGAAGGGATCGGGCATTACGGCCGGGTTGCCCAGCAGCACTTGTTCGATCTCTGCCTGCGATAACCCGTGGATTGCGCATTTTGGCCAGTTGCCGTTGTCCCAATCGAAACCCGCAATTATCATCGCGGATGTGTATGCGTTTGTATGGACAAATGCAAGGCGAAGGCGTTGGCGCGCAAATCGAAAAATTGAAGGGTTCCAAGGGCGATGGCCCTTGGCCGCCGGAGGCATTGCGCGAGGGGCAAGATGGACTCCGGATCAAGTCCGGAGTGACGAACGGGGTGTGTTGGGCCACGAAAAAGGGCCGGAAAGGTTTCCCTTTCCGGCCCTGATCGGTGTGCGTGGAAGGCGTGGACTTAGAAGTCCATGCCGCCCATGCCGCCCATGCCGCCGCCGGGCATCGCCGGGGCTGCCTTGTCTTCGGGCTTTTCGACGATTGCGGCTTCGGTGGTGATCAGCAGACCTGCCACCGAGGCGGCGTCCTGCAGCGCGGTGCGGACGACTTTGGTGGGGTCGATCACGCCGGCGGACTTGAGGTTTTCGTAGATGTCGGTCGCCGCGTTGAAGCCGAGGCTTTCGTCGCTTTGATCGAGCAGCTTGCCGGCCACCACGGCGCCATCGAACCCTGCGTTTTCAGCGATCTGCTTGAGCGGGGTGGTGATGGCGCGGCGGATGATGTCGATGCCGCGGGTCTGGGCTTCGTTGGCGCCGTTGAGGCCTTCGAGCGAGCGCGTGGCATAGAGCAGCGCGGTGCCGCCGCCGGGGACGATGCCTTCTTCGACCGCAGCGCGGGTGGCGTGGAGCGCGTCGTCGACGCGGTCCTTGCGTTCCTTGACTTCGACTTCGGAAGCGCCGCCGACTTTGATCACGGCAACCCCGCCGGCGAGCTTGGCCAGGCGTTCCTGCAGCTTTTCGCGGTCATAGTCGCTGGTGGTGACTTCGACCTGCGCCTTGATCTGGTCGACACGGGCCTTGATGTCTTCGGCCGAACCGTTGCCATCGACAATGGTGGTGTTGTCCTTGTCGATGGTGACTTTCTTGGCCTGGCCGAGCATCGTCAGCGTGACGGTTTCGAGCTTGATGCCGAGGTCTTCGGAAATCAGCTCGCCCGCGGTCAGCGTGGCGATATCGCCGAGGATCGCCTTGCGACGGTCGCCGAAGCCGGGAGCCTTGACGGCGGCGATCTTCAGCCCGCCGCGCAGCTTGTTGACCACCAGCGTGGCCAGGGCTTCGCCTTCGATTTCTTCCGCAATGATCAGCATCGGACGGCCCGACTGCACCACCGCTTCAAGAACCGGAAGCATCG
>CAITOD010000595.1 GCA_903893935.1 uncultured Sphingomonadales bacterium | reverse complement strand
CACCGCGATCGATTCGACATTGTTGACCGTGGTCGGGCAACCATAAAGCCCCGCGCCGGCCGGAAACGGCGGTTTGAGGCGCGGCTGGCCTTTTTTGCCTTCGAGGCTTTCGATCATCGCGGTTTCTTCGCCGCAAATGTAAGCCCCCGCGCCGCGATGGACGAACACGTCGTAATCATAGCCCGAACCGCAGGCATTGCGCCCGATCAGACCCGCGTCATAGGCTTCGCGCACCGCGGCGAACATCACTTCGGCCTCGCGGATGTATTCGCCGCGAATGTAGATATAGGCCGCGCGCGCGCCGATCGCGAAACCCGCGACCAGCGCGCCTTCGATCAGCTTGTGCGGATCGTGGCGCAGGATTTCGCGGTCCTTGCAGCTGCCGGGCTCGGATTCATCGGCGTTGATCACCAGAAAGCTGGGGCGCCCGTCTTTCGATTCCTTGGGCATGAACGACCATTTCATGCCGGTCGAAAAGCCCGCGCCGCCGCGACCGCGCAGGCCCGAATCCTTCATTTCCTGAATGATCGTCGCGCGCCCGCGTTCGAGCAGCGCCCTGGTGTTGTCCCAGTCGCCGCGCGCTTGTGCCGCGGGCAGGTTCCACGGCTGATAGCCATAGAGATTGGTGAAAATGCGATCGCGATCGAGCAGTGCCATGGCTTACCACTCCCCTCGATAATCGTGATTTTCGCTGACCATAGCGATCAGCGAAGTGGGCGCGCCGACCGGTTCGACGGTGTGCCGGCCCGGCTCTTGCGTGCCCGGCCTGGGCGTGCGTCCGGCGGCCAGTTCGTCGAGAATATGCGTCATGCGCTCTGCAGTCAGATCTTCGTAATTGTCGTCGTTGATCTGCACCATCGGCGCCGAAGCACAATTGCCCATGCATTCGACTTCGGTCAGCGTGAACAGGCCATCGGGCGTGGTGTGCCCTTTCGCGAGCCCGCGCGCCTTGCACGCCGCCATGATGTCGTCGGACCCGCGCAGCATGCACGGCGTGGTGCCACAGACCTGGACATGGAACCGGCCGATCGGCGCGATATTGTACATCGTATAGAAGGTCGCGATTTCGAGCACGCGGATCGCTGGCATGTCGAGATACCTGGCGACATATTCGAGCACCGGCAGCGGCAGCCAGCCTTGCGTCTGTTCTTCGGCACCGACCTGGCGCTGCGCCAGATCGAGCAGTGGCATCACCGCGCTGCGCTGCCGCCCGGCGGGATAGCGCGCGATGATTTCCTGCGCCTTGGCGGCATTTTCGGCGGTCCACGCAAACTGGCCCCAGCGCGCGCGCAGGGCCGGCGAATCCGGTTCGGGATGACGGTCGGCCATCTCAGGCAAAGTCCTCAATCTTGGTCATGTTACCGGCCCACCCGCCTGAACCACAGGCCTTGCGCCCACTGTACCAGTTCGTAGCCGCCCAGCATTGCGATCAGCGCGGGCATCCATTGCGGCGTCGGCGTGCCGTGCCAGGTGGCGAGAAAGAACACCAGCGACGCGGCCAGCCCGGCAAGGCAGGCCACGATCGAAATCTGGCGCAACACGCAAGCCGTCACCGGTCGCACTCCCCGAACACCACGTCGATTGCGCCGAGGATTGCGGTTGCATCGGGCAGCATGTGGCCCTTGCACATGAAATCCATCGCCTGGAGGTGCGAAAACGCGGTCGGGCGGATCTTGCAGCGATAGGGCTTGTTGCTGCCGTCGCTGACCAGATAGACGCCGAATTCGCCTTTGGGGCTTTCGGTGGCGACATAGACTTCGCCGGCGGGCACGTGGAAGCCTTCGGTGTAGAGCTTGAAGTGATGGATCAGCGATTCCATCGAGCTTTTCATTTCGCCGCGCTTGGGCGGGCTTACTTTGCGGTCGCTCGAGGCAATCGGGCCTTCGGGCATTTGCGCGAGGCACTGCTTCATGATGCGGGCCGACTGACGCACTTCCTCGACGCGCACCATGAACCGGTCGTAGCAGTCAGACTTCGTGCCCACCGGAATGTCGAATTCCATGCGGTCGTAGATGTCGTAAGGCTGCGACTTGCGCAAATCCCAGGGAATGCCGGCGCCGCGAATCATCGGACCCGAGAAGCCCCAGGCCAGCGCATCGGCCTTGCTGACATGGGCGATATCGACATTGCGCTGCTTGAAAATGCGGTTGTCGATAACGAGGCTCATCGCATCGTCGAACAGCTGCGGCAGCCGCGTGTCGAGCCAGTCGGCAATGTCGGTCAGAAGCTTGAGCGGCACATCCTGGTGCACCCCGCCGGGGCGGAACCACGCCGAATGCATCCGCGCGCCCGAGGCGCGTTCGAAAAACACCAGGCAATCTTCGCGGATTTCAAACAGCCACAAGTTGGGCGTCATCGCGCCGACATCCATCACATGGCTGCCGAGATTGAGCATGTGGTTGCAGATGCGCGTCAATTCGGCAAACAGCACGCGCAGATACTGCGCGCGCAGCGGCACTTCGATATTGAGCAGCTTTTCGATCGCCAGAACGTAGGAATATTCCATCGCCAAGGGCGAGCAATAATCGAGCCGGTCGAAATAGGGCAGCGCCTGCAGATAAGTCTTGTGCTCGATCAGCTTTTCGGTGCCGCGATGGAGCAGGCCGACATGCGGATCGATGCGCTCGATGATCTCGCCATCGAGCTCCATCACCATGCGCAGCACGCCGTGCGCGGCCGGATGCTGGGGGCCGAAAATGATCGTATAATTGGTGATGACTTCGTCGCCGGTGGTGGGCGACTGTTCCAGGCTGAAGCTCACGGCTTTTCTCCCGCCTTTTCCCCGGTAGCCTTTTCATCACCGGGCAGCGTGTAAGCACCGCCT
>CAITOD010000594.1 GCA_903893935.1 uncultured Sphingomonadales bacterium | reverse complement strand
TTGCCGCTTATGGTGCGATCGCGCGCGCCAAGGGTTTCCTGCAAGTGGCATCGAGCCCGCTGACCCGGTCGAGCTATCACGCCGGCGACGACTTTGCGCAAATGCGCGCCGCGCGCGAGGCGCAACTCGCCAAGGTGCGCTGACATGCCGCATATCGCCGAAACGCGCCATCTGCCGTGGTCGCCCGAACAGATGTTCGACTTGGTCGCCGATGTGAAGCGCTATGGCGAATTTCTGCCCTGGGTGGTGGGCACGCGCATCCGTTCGGACGATGGCGAGGAAATGGTCGCCGACATTCTGGTCGGCTTCAGCGCGTTGCGCGAGAAATTCACCAGCAAAGTGCACAAGCACCGGCCCGGCGCGATCACGGTCGAATATCTCGACGGACCGATGAAAAGCCTGTCGAACGTGTGGCATTTCAGCGCGGGCGACGATGGCGGGTGCCGGATCGATTTCGTCTGCGACTTCGCGTTTCGCAACGCCTTGTTCGAAAAGCTCGCCGGCCAATACCTTGATCGCGCGTTTCGCAAGATGGTCGGCGCGTTCGAAGCGCGCGCCGCCAAGCTTTACGGCGCGTCGGACGGCAGCAGCAGTTCGAGCGCCACCAGCGCGGCCTGATGGCGCACCCCGGCGCGGCCGAGATCGGCTGAAAACAGCTTGAGTTCGGCCTCGTTGGCATCGGGGTCCTGCCCGCGGCGCGCAACCGCGAACACCACGGTGCCGACCGGTTTCTGCTCGGTGCCGCCATCGGGCCCGGCAATCCCGGTGATCGCGACCGCGAGATCGGCAGAGGAATGCATGAGCGCGCCTTGCGCCATCGACCACGCCACCGCGACCGAGACTGCGCCGAATGTATCGATCAGGTCTTCGGGCACGCCCAGCATTTCGATCTTGGCGGCATTCGAATACGTAACGAACCCGCGATCGACCACCGCAGAACTGCCGGGGATCTCGGTAAGTGCGGCGGCGACCAGGCCACCGGTGCAGCTTTCGGCCAGCGCCACGGTCAGCCCGCGCGCTGTGTTGGCGGCGATCACGCGCGCGGCCAGGTCGACCATTTCGGCGGGAAGCAGGCTGTCCATGCCAGAGTGTCCTTTTACGGCTTCGGCGCAGGGAGGGGGGTGCTGCGAGCAGGGCAAAGCGGGATTCGCAAGCCATGCGGCGGCGCCTTGTTTTCGGCGCGGCGGTGTTCGAGCCGTTCGATCACCAGCGTGATCAGCCCGGCGGTGTTTTCGGGCGGCAAAGGCGCGATCATGCGCAAGGCATATTCGATATCGGGGCAATCGGCAGGATGCACTGCGGATATCACGTATTGGCTGACGAAGCCTGCGGCAAAACCCTGAAGCGCACTATCGGGCAGAACCGCGGCCAATTTGCCGATCCCGCGCGACACACCTTTGGCACCAAGTGCGCCGACGCCGACTTTGAGCACCGCCGCCTTGGCCAGCGGCCAGGCGGCTGCCTGCCCCACGCGATAGCGCGCCGCAAGATCGGCGCCTTGCGTGGCGAGGAACCCGCCGGGCGCCAGCACCGGCCGGCAGGCCTGCCCCGCCGCATCGATCACGGTGGGCAGGCCATAGGCAAACACCGCATCCAGATCGGAAGGGGTCAGGCAAGGCGCTTCGGCGGCGCGCGCGGTCGTCGCGGTCGCAAGCGCTGCCAGCGAAAGTACCAGCCCGGCGCATTTCGCAAATGCCTTCACAGCGTGCCTTTCGTGCTCATGACGGTCGCCACCGCTTGCGCGGCGATCCCTTCGCCGCGTCCGGTCAGCCCGAGCCGTTCGGTGGTGGTCGCTTTTACACTGACACTGTCGGGCGCCACGCCCAGAATTGCGCCTAGCCGCGCGCGCATGGCCGCTTTGTGCGGGCCGATCTTCGGCGCTTCGCAGATGATCGTCACATCGACATGCGCGATCGCATGCCCCGAAGCACGCACGAGCGCTGCCGCATGCGCCAGAAAACGGTCCGACGAAGCACCTTTCCATTGCGGATCGCTCGGCGGGAAATGGTCACCGATATCGCCCGCCGCGATCGCACCGAGCAAGGCATCGACCAGCGCGTGGATCGCGACGTCGGCATCGCTGTGACCCGACAGGCCCTTGGGATGATCGATCCGGACGCCGCACAGCCAAAGTTCTTCACCATCGACGAGACGGTGCACGTCAAACCCGGTGCCGGTGCGGCAGATCATTGCGGTGTCCTCGAAATCGCTGGCAAAAGTGACTTTGCGCAAGGCCTCGTCGCCCGAAACGAGCGCAATGGCAAGCCCCGCCGCTTCGGCCACAGTGGCATCGTCGCCAGCCTCCCGGGCCTTGTTCCAGGCGCGATGCGCAGCGAGAATGGCGTCAAACCGGAATGCCTGCGGGGTCTGCACGCGATAGAGCCCGTCGCGCTCGACCGCGCTCTGGCGCAGCCCCGCTGCCCCGCGCACAACGCTGTCGACCACCGGCAGCACCGGTATCGCCCCGGGTGCAGTGGCAAGCGCATTGACGAGCGATGCGATCACGGCAGGTGGCAGATCGGGCCGCGCTGCGTCGTGGATCAGCACGCGTTTGACCCCGCCGGTCGCGGCAAGATGTTCGAGCGCGGCGCACACCGAGGCTTGTCGCGTTGCCCCGCCGGCCACCAGGGTCAGCGGCGCCAGCCCGGCGAGCGCAGCTTCGGCCAGCGCGCGATGATTTTCGGGGATCGCCACCACCACGGGCGCGGCACCTGCCGCGATCAGCCGCTCGACGCTGTGCCGCACCAGCGGTTGGCCCCGCCACCGCGCAAACTGTTTGGGCACTGTGCCGCCTGCGCGCAGCCCCTGGCCGGCGGCGACCACCACGGCGGCGAAACCGCGAGGGCGAGTATTGTCGGGATCGATCATGCAGCATCGCCCTTACAAACTTGCCCGCGCCGCGACAATTGGCTAACGCCTGCCTGTTTTTTAGGCAATGAGCGAAGCAGGCATGACGAATACCCCCAAAGCCCCGGTCTTGGCACCGATCGCGGTCGGTCCGGTGCGGATCGACTGCCCGGTGGTGCTTGCGCCGATGACCGGGGTGACCGACTTGCCGTTTCGCCGCGTGGTGCGCCGGTTCGGTTCGGGGCTCAATGTCACCGAAATGATCGCCAGCCCGGCGGCGATCCGCAAAACGCGCCAGTCGATCCAGAAAGCCGCGTGGGACCCGATCGAAGACCCGGTGTCGATGCAACTGGTCGGCTGCGAGCCCGCGCAAATGGCCGAGGCGGCCAAATTGTCGCAAGATCGCGGCGCTGCAATCATCGACATCAACATGGGTTGCCCGGTGCGCAAAGTGGTCAATGGCGATGCCGGATCGGCGCTGATGCGCGATGTGCCGCTGGCTGCCGCGCTGATCGAGGCGACCGTGAAAGCGGTCTCGGTGCCGGTGACGGTCAAAATGCGCATGGGCTGGTGCCACGACAGCCTCAACGCGCCCGAACTCGCACGTATCGCGCAAGATCTCGGTGCCAAAATGATCACCGTGCACGGCCGCACGCGCAACCAGATGTACAAAGGATCGGCCGACTGGCGTTTTGTCCAAAAGGTCAAGGCGGCGGTCGACATTCCGGTGATTGTCAACGGCGATATCTGCACGATTGCCGATGTTGCCACCGCGATCGAACACAGCGGCGCCGATGGCGTGATGGTCGGGCGCGGAGCTTATGGCCGGCCGTGGTTTCTGGGGCAGGTGATGCACTGGCTGGCTACCGGCGACGCGCTGGCCGACCCGCCGATCGGCGAGCAATACGCGGTGCTGGTCGAGCATTACCACGACATGCTGGCGCTCTATGGCACCACGGTCGGGGTCAACATGGCGCGCAAGCACCTTGGCTGGTACACCAAAGGGCTGCACGGTTCGGCGGAATTCCGCAACAAAGTCAACTTTATCGATGATCATCGCGCGGTGCTGGCCAGCCTTGGCGAATTCTACGGCCAGTTCGATCCGGCGGCCGAGCGCCGCGCGGCGGCATGAACAACCCGTTCGACTGGCGCCGGGGCGAGACCGGCCGTCCGGACCCCAAAAGGTTGATGGCGAGCCTGCCGCAGGCGCTGGTGCTGCTGGCGCCCGATCTGACCATCGCCACGGTCAATCCGGCAGCCGAACAATTGCTCTGCCAGGGAGCGCGGCGGCTGATCGGGCGATCGATCCACGATGTCTGCGTGTTCGAGGAACCGCTGATTCTTGAGCGGCTGGCCGATCGCGAGGCGCATCTGGTGGCGCCGGCATCGATGGTGCGCATTTTCGACACCGCCGCACGCCCGATCGATGTCATAACCGGGCCGGTGCTGCATTTTCCGGGTTGGCAAATTCTGGTCTTGCAGGAACCCGTCGGCGTTGGTGCGCTGACGCTGGGCATGGTTGGCGACGACGGCGACGACGCGACCGGCTTGCGCGCGCCCGAAGTGCTGGCGCATGAAATCAAGAACCCGCTCGCGGGCATTCGCGGCGCGGCGCAATTGCTCGAACGCCGGCTGGGCGACACCGACCGCGCGCTGACCGGGCTGATTACGCGCGAGGTCGATCGCATTGCGAAGCTGATCGACCAGATGCAATCGCTCAGCCAGCGCAGCGTCGAACCGGCGGTCGAATGCAATCTCCACGAAGCTGCGCGCCATGCCCAGGCAATCCTGCTCGCCGGGCGCACGCAAGCGGGGGCAGGGCGGCTGGTCATCGAGGAAGAATTCGATCCCAGCCTGCCCACAATCACCGCCAATCCCGATGCCCTGGTGCAAGTGCTGCTGAACCTGCTCGCCAATGCACGCGATGCCTGCGAGCACACTGCCGGCCCGCGCATTATCGTGCGCACGCGGTTTGCCAGCGGTATCCAGGTGCATGTCGGCCCAGCCGGCAAAGCGCTCCGCCTGCCGATCGAGCTGCGCGTCAGCGACAATGGACCGGGGGTTCCCGCTTCGCTGCGCGATCACATTTTCGAGCCGTTCGTGTCGGCGAAGAAAAGCGGGCAGGGGCTGGGCCTGGCGCTGGTGCAGAAACTGGTGCGCGACATGAACGGCCGTGTCACGCACGACCGCGACGAAGCCAAAGGTCTCACGCATTTCCGGCTCCATCTGCCCGTGGCCGGGACGGTGCCCGGAACCGTGACCGGTGGAGCGCGCGCATGACCCGGACCGTGCTGCTGGTTGAAGACGACGCGTCGATCGCCACCGTTATCACCGCCGCGCTGAACGCCGAAGGCTATGCAGTCGCACACAGCGATACGATTGCCGGGCGCGACCGTTTGCTCGGCGAGCGCAAGTTTGCGCTGATGCTGACCGATGTGGTGCTCGACGATGGCGATGGCATCGCAACGCTGACGGATGTGCGCGAACGGTTTCCGCACATGCCGGTGATCATCCTGTCGGCGCAGAACACGCTCGATACCGCCGTGCGCGCGAGCGACACCGGAGCGTTCGAATATTTCCCCAAACCGTTCGATCTCGACGAACTGGTTCTCGCGGTCGGGCAGGCGATCGAACAGGCACGCAGCGGTGATCGCGACGATCCGGCCGATGACGTGCCGCAAGGCCTGCCGCTGGTCGGCCGCAGTGCCGCGATGCAGGCGGTCTACCGGATGATAACGCGCGTGCTGCGCAACGACCTGACCGTGCTGATCCTGGGCGAATCCGGCACCGGCAAAGAACTGGTGGCCGAAGCGATCCATCAGCTGGGCAATCGCGCGGCGGGGCCGTTTGTCGCGGTCAACACCGCCGCAATCCCGCACGATCTGATCGAAAGCGAGCTGTTCGGGCACGAAAAAGGTGCGTTTACCGGCGCCATTGCGCGCCGGGTCGGCAAGTTCGAACAAGCCTGCGGCGGCACGCTGTTTCTCGATGAAATCGGCGACATGCCGATCGAAGCGCAGACGCGCCTGCTGCGCGCGCTGCAATCGGGGCGCATCCGCCGGGTTGGCGGGGCGGAAGAAATCCGCCTCGATTGCCGTATCATTGCCGCCACCAATCGCGACTTGCTGCCGATGATCGCGGCCGGGCAGTTTCGCGAAGATCTCTATTACCGCCTGGCGGTGGTGCCGATCGAACTGCCGCCACTGCGCGATCGCGCCGATGATATCGAAGCGCTTGCGCGCCATTTCCTCGCTGCGGCGGCAAGCGAAGGTCTTCCGCGGCGCACGCTTTCGCCCGCGGCCGTCGCCTTGCTGGCCCGCCAGCCGTGGCGGGGCAACGTGCGCGAATTGCGCAATCTGATCTATCGCCTCGCGCTGATGGCACGCGACGAAACCATCGACGCCCACGCGATCGAACCGATGCTGAATGGCGAGACCACCGGGCAGCCCCTCGCCGTTGCGGCGCCGGCAAGCCATGGCGCGCTCGATGCGGCGCTCGACCAATGGCTGGCCGCGAACCCGCCGGTGCCCGGCCAGCTCTATGACGCGGCGCTGGCGGCTTTCGAACGCCCGCTGTTTCGTCATGTGCTGGCGCAGACCGGCGGCAACCAGTTGCGCGCGGCGCAGATCCTCGGGATCAATCGCAACACTTTGCGCAAGCGTCTGTCGGACCTTGGTATCCATCCCGAAGAGGCCGCGGTGCGCGCCTGATACGCAAATTCTGCGCAAAACTCTCGCCATTGACGCAAAAATTCTTGCATTTTGGCAACAGGGGTGTTGTCTAACGGCAACTATGGACGGTCAATTCGCAGGAACGGTGCCAAGGCGCGCGCGGCGGCTGCCGCGGTGGTGGCGGCGCCTGCTGGTTGCGCTGCGCCGCGCCAATGTGTTCCTGCTGCTCGAAACCGTCTCTGCCATCGCGCTGATCATGATGGTCACGCTCAGCGTTTATGACCTCGATCCACAGTCGGTGCCCGGCGATGTGCTGCTGCCGGCCAAGCTGACATCGGTTCTGCTGATCGGCACGCTGGTGCCGGCGTTGACGCTGATCGTGTTGTTCGGGCGGCGCATTGCGCTGAAACGGGCGGCGCGCGATACGCTGGGCAGCACCGGGCGGCTGCATGTGCGGCTGGTCTGGCTGTTTTCGCTGATCGCGGCGGTGCCCACGCTGCTGGTGGCGATCTTCGCCTCGTTGCTGTTCCAGCAGGGCGTCGAATTCTGGTTTTCCGACAATTCGCGCGGCATGCTCGAAAACGCCAACAGCCTGGCCAAGGGCTATTACGAGGACAAGCTGCGCGATGTCGGCAAGGAGAGTCTGGCCATGGCCGGCGACATCCGCAGCTATCTGGCGCAGGCCCCGATCACCAGCCAGGAATTTGCCGAAGGCTATTCATGGCAGGTGATCAGCCGCAAACTCGATGAATCCGCGATTGTCGAGCGCGGCGAAGATGGCGCGCTGCGCACCGCCGCGATCGTGGACCCCAATCGCAATGACGTTCGCCAGCGGGTCACCACGGCCGAAGTGCAACGCATCGCGCGCGGCGAACAGGTGGTCGTAAATGCCTCGGCCGAAAAGATCGAGGCTGTCACGCCGATCGATCGGGCGCGTGGCATCTATTTGTATGTCGCGCGCAATTCGGATCAGTTGGCGCTGATTCAATCGAAACGCGCAAGTTCGGTGCTGTCGGCCTATGACATGCTGACCCGGCGTGCGCGCGCCTTGCAGGTGCAGTTCAATCTGGCGCTGCTGGGGATTTCGCTGGCGCTGGTCATGCTGGCGGTGTGGGCGGCCTTGCGCATTGCCGACCGGCAGGTTGCCCCACTGATCGAGCTGGTATCGGCCGTGCGCAAAGTCGGCAGCGGCAATTTTGCCATGCGCGTCGCCTCGGGCAAGGGCAGCGACGAAGTCGGCATGCTGGCCCGTGCGTTCAATCGGATGACCGCACAGCTCGAAACCCAGACCCTGGCGCTGGTGCGGGTCAATGCGCAGCTCGATGTGCGCCGCGCCTTTATCGAAGCGGTGATCGAATCGATCACCGCCGGGATCATTTCGATCGATCGCGAAGGC
>CAITOD010000593.1 GCA_903893935.1 uncultured Sphingomonadales bacterium | reverse complement strand
CGATCTGCGCCGGGCGGGGCGCTCGATCCCTTGCGCGAACACCAGGGTGATGCCGTGTCGCGCTGGATCGACGGGGCCGAGCCCACCGTGACCGGCCGGCACGTCATCCACCTTGCCGGTGGTGATCCCGAAGACCTGACTTTGCGCCAGGCGCGCCTGCTGGGCCACGCCGATGCGCTGATCGTGGGACCCGATGTGCCGCTGGCGATCCTGGCGCGGGCCCGGGCCGATGCGCTGCGTCTGGCGCCGGGCGATCCGGAACCCGAGGGCCTGGTCGTCGAATTGAAAAATCAGGTCTTTTTGGGCGAAAGCTGAAAGTTCATCCAGCAGCTTGCCACCGGACGATCGCGGTCGGATTGCCAGGCCTCGATCCGCACATTGGCGACCCGGCGCCCGGCGCGCACCACCTCACCGCGCGCAAACAGCCGTTCGGGGACACCGGCGCGCAGGTATTCGGTGCTGATATTGATCGGCTTTATGCGCAAGTCGAGCCCCTGGCGTTCCAGTTCGGCGGCGAGCGCGGCAAATGCGGCCATTTCCAGCACGCCGCCAATCACCCCGCCGTGAAAGAACCCCGGACGGCCCATCGCGCGCGACGAGTAATCCATTGCGATCACCGGGCTGCCATTTTCGATGCCGGCAAATTCCATCCCCATCGCACGGGCATAAGGGGGCAATTCGGTGCTTTTCATTTCACCCACTCCTGCCCGTCGATCTGCATGAAAATGCCGGCAGCATGGGCCACGGGATCGGTGATGTCGCCATCATGGGCAATGCCCCGCACAAAGGCCATCGATCGCCGCAACTGATAGCATTCTGCGCGCGCGATCAGCGGTTTGCCCGGGGTGGCGGCACGGGTATAATCGATGCGCAAATCCAGCGTGACTTGCGGGGTGAATTTGCCGGTCCGCGTCCACACCGACATCGAGGTGGCGTTGTCGAGCAGGCTGATGATCGGGCCGGAAGCCAGCACCCCGGTTTCGGGATCGCCCACCAGATCTTCGCGCCAGTCAAAGGCCAGCTCGATCCAGGTGTCGCCATGATCGCAATAGCGCATGCCCAGAAAGCCGCTGTGCCCGTTGGCATTCATATGCGCCGTCCAGTCGCGCGGATTGAAACCGGCACCGCTGATAAATCTGTCAATCGGGTCTTGCGGGGCGTCAGGATTGTGCATCGCGCTGTCCTGCATGGACTAGTGCCGCAACGCAACCCTTCAGAACATCGCTCCGGCCAGGGCATCGATTGCGCCTTGCAGGATCAGCGCAGCGGCGTGGGCGTCGATGCGTTCGGCACGGCGAGCGCGGCTCATGTCCTGATCGATCATGGCGCGGGTCGCGGCCACGGTCGACCAGCGTTCGTCCCACATCAGGATCGGCAATTCCAGATCGCCCAGATTGCGCGCCATTGCCCGCGCTGCCTGTGCTCTCGGGCTGTCGCTGCCGTCCATGTTGAGCGGCAGGCCGATCACCAGTCCGCGCACCTCGCGCGCCGCGATCAGCGCGGCAATCCCGGCCTTGTCCTCGCGAAACTTGCGACGGTGGATGGTCGTGGCCGGGCTGGCAAAGCGCCAGCCGGCATCGCACAGCGCCAGCCCGATTGTTTTGGTGCCCGGGTCGAGCCCCATCAGCACGCCGCCTTCGGGCAGCGCGGCGCGGAACGGGGCGGCGGTCATGTGGATCATGATGCGCCCTGCCATGCGGCTTCGCGCGCGGCAACATTGTCGCGCAAATTGCGCCAGAACAGCGCGAAGTCGTAGAACGTGTAATTGCCGCCCGCCTGCACTTCGTCGCCAAGGTGCGGCGGGCCGGAAACGATCAGCAAGCCGCGGTCGCACCGCGCGCCGACACTGGGCGCGATCAGCGCGGGGCCGCGCAATTCGTCGCCGAGTGCCAGACTGCCGCGGTTGGCGCTGGCGGGCGCGGTATCGCCAAGCCCGCCGGTCAGCGGATTGGTGCACAGCGGGGCGTCATCGGCCGGCAGGCCGTCGAGCGCGGGATAATGCGAGGCCATGGTGATCGCCTGGCGCGGATCGGCGGGTTCGGCAAAAGTCATCCACGCCATGATGCACCCCGCCTGGTCGGTGCGCACGCATGCTGTCATGCCGGTCTGCGGCAGATCGCGGCGCGGCGAAACCGGCCAGCCGGCGAGATAGACCGCAACGACCCGCCGCGCCACCGCCGTGCCGCGCACCATGTCGCGCAACACGTGCAGCGCAATCAACGCGCCCTGGCTGTGCCCCGCGACAATGATCGGTGCATCGCGCGGGATGCGGCGCAGGAATGTCGCAAAAGCCAGCCGCGCGTCGGCTTCGGCAATCGCCAGCGCGCGCCGCGCCTCGGGGCGGTCGGTCATGAACGAGCCGAGCGAGGCCTGGCGGTAACGCGGCGCCCAGACCCCCGCCTCGTCGTTGAACACGCTCGCCATCGATCGCACGGTCAGATCGGCGCGCATGCGCGAATCCCAGTGCTCGATCGGCGCGTTCCAGTGGTTGCGGCCATAGAAAGTGGTCGGGTGCAGGAAAAACACCTGCGCGCGGCCGCGACGTTGGTGACTGATCCCGGGGGGCAGAAACTGGGCCGGGTCGCCGGTGCGATCGGGGCGGGCAATCCACAAGTCGGGGTTTTCGTAGGCATCGGCGGGCAGCGCGGGCAGCGCGACAAAGGCCACGCGCGGTGCCATCCGCGCGATTTCGAGGCCCGGCCAGACCACGTCCAGCGCGACCACTGCAATCGCCACCAGAGCCGCCAGCAGCAGGCCAA
The DNA here is from genome assembly GCA_903893935.1 of uncultured Sphingomonadales bacterium. GTDB lineage: Bacteria > Pseudomonadota > Alphaproteobacteria > Sphingomonadales > Sphingomonadaceae > Novosphingobium. The sequence goes on along the minus strand of CAITOD010000593.1, from coordinate 4,800 downwards.
AACCTGCCAGAATGCGGCTCACCGCGTCAATCCTGCCCGCCGGCGCGGTCGGGCCCGGCGTGGTTGCGCAAAGCCTGGCGTTCGAGCGCGATCTTGAGCATCGCGACCATCGGATCGGCCAGCATCAGCCCCAACAGCCCGAACAGCACGCCGCAGATCAGCTGCGCGCCCAGCACCAGCGCGGGCGCAAGATCGGCGGTTTTCTTGGCGACCATCGGCACGACGATATTGCCATCGACAATCTGCACCAGCGCATAGACCGCCACGCAATAGAGCCCGGTGTGCACGCCTGCGGAAAAGCCGACCAGAATCATCAGCGAGCCCGACAGCGGCGCGCCGATATTGGGCAGAAACGCGAGCAGCCCGGTCAGCAGCCCCAGCAGTGTCGCCATCGGCACGCCCCACAGCGACAGCAAAAGCCACGTCGCAAACCCTTCAGAGGCCATGCCGATCAGCCGTCCGAACAGCAGCCGGCGCAAAGTACGGCCCATCGCTTTGGCGGTGCCGTGCCATTCCTCGCGGTTGCGCACCGGCAGCAGCCAGGCCACGCCGCGCTGGTACATATCGGGCTCGGCGGCGAAATAGATGCCCAGGATCATGATCAGGAACGCGGTGGTCATCCCGCCGAGCAGCCCGCCCAGCGCGCGGGTGAATTGCCCCACCCCGCCTGCCAGCTGCTCGGCGATGTGGCCGGTGAGCGCGGGCACATCGACGGTGTTGGCTAGCAGGCCATGGCTGCGCGCAAGATCGCTCAGCCGCTGCGCTTCGGCTTCGACCAGCGGCGGAAAGGCGGCAGCCTGAGCGGCGATCTGGTTGCCCGCATAGAGCACCAGCCAGACCAGAAACAGCACCGCGGCGCACAGCACCAGCGCAATCCGCAAAGCGCGCGGCAGCGGCACCGCACGCGCGATCAGCCGCTGGCCGCCGTCGACCATCGCCGCAAACACGATCCCCCCGAAAATCACCAGCAACGGCTGCGCTAGATAGACCGCAAGCGCTGCGAGTGCTGCGACCGTGACCCACACCAGCGCGCGCTTGGCTTCGACCCGCACCAGATTGTCGCGGATATCGGCGGGGCCGGCTGCTTGTACGGACGGGGCAGGCTGGTCCGGAATTTCCATCAACGCCCCCGCTGCGCGATCATCGGGCGCAATCTGGTCCAGGATCGTCCCGGCCGCAAGGCATTCCACCAGGTCAGCGGGTTCCAGCTTTCGCTGCCATCGAGCGACACGGTGATGAATTCGGCGCGCCCGCCGACATTGGCCAGCGGCACCGGGCCGCCCAAGCCGTTGCTTTCGACCGGTGCGCGGCTGTCGGCCGAATTGTCGCGGTTGTCGCCCATCAGGAACACGTGGCCCGCCGGCACGCGGATTTCGGGGAAGTGATCGAGCGGCTGGTCGCGATAGTCGATGATGCGATACGTCGCGCCATTGGGCAGCGTTTCGCGAAAGATCGGCAATTCGCAATAGTCGCGCCCGTTGGCGCCACGATGACGCAGCCCCGGAAAATCCTCCTCATCGCAAGGCTGGTTGCGATCGACCGGCAGCAGCAGCGGCGGCTCGATCACTTGCGGCACGCGTTTGCCGTTGAGCACGATCTGTCCGCCGACGACCGCGATCCGGTCGCCGGGCAGCGCCACCACGCGCTTGATGTAATCGTCATCGCGGTTGGGCGGCACGGCGATAACGATATCGCCATATTCGGGCGTCGCGCCGAACAACCGCCCGCGCGACCGCGGCAGCACGTGGAACGAGGCCGAAACCCACGACCAGCCATAGGGATATTTCGACACCACCAGCCGGTCGCCGACCAGCAGATTGGGCATCATCGATTCCGACGGAATATAGAACGGCTTGGCCACCAGCGAATGGAACGTGACCACCGCCGCGAGCATCAGCACCAGCCCGCGCGCTTCGACCAGCCAGTTGGGGCCGGCTGGCTGCTGATCGTCGCTCATACGCTGCCACCGCCCGGCCGGGCCTCGATCACCACGAACGCCTGCGCCCAGGGATGATCGTCGGTCATCGTCAGGTGGACCACCGCGTGGTGCCCCGGCGGGGTGATCGCGACGAGGCGTTCGGCCGCGCCCCCGGTCAGCGCCAACGTCGGCGCGCCCGAGGCGGCGTTGACCACGCCGATGTCTTTCATGAACACGCCGGCGCGAAACCCGGTGCCGACCGCTTTGGAAAAGGCTTCCTTGGCGGCAAACCGCTTGGCCAGCGTGCCCGCTTTGGTGAACGGCCGCCGCGCCGCTTTGGCGCGCTCGACGCTGGTGAACACGCGCGATTCAAACCGCGCGCCGAACCGGTCGAGCGAAGCCTGGATGCGCTCGATATTGCACAAGTCCGAGCCGAGGCCGATGATCATCGCGCCAGATCCATCAATTCGCGCATCCGCCGCACCGCATCGGCAAGCCCGGTGAAAATCGCTTCGCCGATCAGGTAATGCCCGATGTTGAGCTCGGCCAGTTGCGGGATCGCGGCGACCGGCTGGACATTGTCATACGTCAGTCCGTGCCCGGCATGCGGCTCGATGCCGTTGCGCGCGGCGAGCGCGGCCATGTCGGCAAGACGCTTCAGTTCGACCGCGCGCGCTTCGCCCGCGGCATGGGCATATTCGCCGGTGTGCAATTCGACCACCGGCGCGCCGAGCCGCATCGCGGCTTCGATCTGGCGCGGTTCGGGCGCGATGAACAGGCTGACGCGGATGCCGGCATCGGCCAGCCGCGTCACGATCGGTGCCAGCCGATTGTGCTGGCCGGCCGCATCGAGCCCGCCTTCGGTGGTGCGTTCCTCGCGGCGTTCGGGCACGATGCACGCGGCATGCGGGCGGTGCTTCAACGCAAAGGCGACCATTTCCTCGGTCGCGGCCATTTCGAAATTGAGCGGCAGGCTGGTCGCGGCCTGGATGCGCGCGATGTCGTCGTCGCGGATATGCCGTCGGTCTTCGCGCAGATGCGCGGTGATCCCGTCGCCACCCACGCTGGCGACGATTTCGGCCGCGCGCACCGGATCGGGATGGTCGCCGCCGCGCGCGTTGCGCACAGTGGCGACATGGTCGATGTTGACCCCCAGCCGCAGCCGGCTCATGCGCCGGCCTCGGCCGCGCGGCTGCCCGGTTTCACCGCCGGGGTGGCGGCCAGTTCGGCCGGCACTTCGTCGGGCGCATACGTCGGGAAATTGAGCGAAATCAGCGGATGGAACGGCACGCCCAGATCGGCGCTGCCCGCCGACCGGTCGACCAGCGCGGCCGCAGCGATCACCACGCCGCCCGCTGCGGTGATTGCCGCAATCGCCTCGCGGCTTGAAAGCCCGGTGGTGACGACGTCTTCGACCATGAGCACGCGCTCGCCCGGTTGCAGTGCAAAACCCCGGCGCAGTTCGAACGTGCCGGTCGGGCGTTCGACAAACATCGCCTCGACGCCCAGAGCGCGGCCCATTTCGTGGCCGATGATCACGCCGCCCATCGCGGGCGAAACGACCTTTTGAATTTGCTGGCGCACATCGCGCGGGATTGTCGCGGCGAGCGCCGAAGCCAGCCTGGTGGCGCGCATCGGGTCCATCAGCACGCGCGCGCATTGCAGATAATGCGCGCTGTGGCGGCCCGACGAGAGCAGGAAATGCCCTTCGAGCAGGGCTTCGCTGGCGCGGAATTCAGAGAGGATTTCGCTGTCTTGCATGGGATGTCCGAACGACCAGGGCGCTGGTTGCGGCCCGCGAGTGGAATGGCTGTTGTGCGCAGATGGCGCGCCGGAGCGGCCGGGGCAAGCCTTTTTGCGTGCTTGTCCAAGTTCTTGAATGGCGCATTCGCGTGCACGAAAGGGTGAAAAAATGCCTGCCAGGGCGCTTGAGCCCCCTGCCATTCGCGCATATAGCGGCGTGGAATCAGGAATTCAGGGTTGGGGTGCGGCAGGCCGGCAAAGCCTTGCCGCAACAAGCGAACGGATCGTTCAACGATGAAGATTGCCGATATTTCCCGCGCCGCAACAAAGGCTTTGATGGCCGCCGGGCTTGCTGCTGCTCTGGCACTGGCCCCGTCGGCGCTGCTCGCGCAGCCGGCTGCGGCGGCCGCCGCGCCTGCCGCCACCGCTGCTGCGGCGCCGGCTGCTGCTGCAACACCGGCCGCCGTTGCGCCGGCTGACGCCTACGTGCCGATGCGCCCGACCCCGGGCAAAGGCCAGCCGGTCGCGGGTGCCTTCGGGTTTCAGGATCAGTATTCGCCGATCGGCAAGGAAGCGCTGCTGATGCACGATGCGCTGCTGATGCCGATCATCACCGTCGTTTCGCTGGTGGTGCTGTTCCTGCTGCTGTTCACGATGGCGCGGTTCAACCGTCGCGCCAACCCGGTGCCTTCGAAATTCAGCCACAACACGCTGATCGAAGTGATCTGGACGCTGGTGCCGGTGGTGATCCTGGTGATTATCGCGGTGCCGTCGATCCGCCTGCTCGCGCACCAGTACAAATCGCCGCCCAAAGGCGCGCTGACCGTCAAAGTGACCGGCTATCAGTGGTATTGGGGCTATACGTATCCCGACAATGGCGGGTTTGAAGTGATTTCGAACATCCTGCCGCCCGATGAAGCGATCAAGCGCGGCGAACAGCCGCAGCTGGGCGCGGACAACCGCATGGTCGTGCCGGTCGGCGAAGATATCCGCCTGCAAACGACCGGTTCGGACGTGATCCACTCGTTCTCGGTGCCGTCGCTGTGGTTCAAGCTCGATGCGGTGCCCGGCCGGATCAACGAACGCGTGCTGCACATCGACGAACCCGGCGTCTATTACGGCCAGTGTTCGGAACTGTG
>CAITOD010000592.1 GCA_903893935.1 uncultured Sphingomonadales bacterium | reverse complement strand
GACACGCACAGCAAGGTGCCGTAGGGCACGCGAAAGCGATAGCCCTGCGCAGCGATGGTGGCTGACTCCATGTCGATGCCAACCGCGCGCGACAGGCTCAGCCGCCGTGCCGAATGCGAAAAGCGCAGTTCCCAGTTGCGATCGTCGGTGGTCACCACTGTGCCGGTGCGCATCCGCCGCTTGAGATCGGTGCCGCCGGTGCCGCTCACTTGTTCGGCCGCAGTCTGCAGTGCGACCTGGACTTCGGCAATCGCGGGGATCGGAATTTCGGGCGGCAAGACCGGATCGAGCACGTGATCATCGCGCAAATAGGCATGCGCGAGCACATAGTCGCCGATCTGCTGGGTCGGGCGCAAGCCGCCGCAGTGCCCGATCATCAGCCAGGCTTCGGGGCGCAACACCGCGAGGTGGTCGCAGATCGTCTTGGCATTCGACGGGCCGACGCCGATATTGACCAGCGTGATCCCGGTGCCATCGGGCGCGATCAGGTGATAGGCGGGCATCTGGTGGCGCCGCCAGGCGGTGTCGGACAGCCGCGCGCGCGCGTCGGTGCATGCCGCGTCGATCGCCAGCCCGCCCGCGCCGGCAAGCGCCACAAAGCGCGTGCCATCGAGCTGTCGCCCGGCCCAGTCAACGAATTCATCGACATAGCGGTGGTAGTTGGTGAACAGGATATATCGCTGGAAGTCTTCCGCGCGCGTGCCGGTGTAATGCGCCAGCCGCGCCAGGCTGAAATCGGTGCGCAAGCCGTCGAACAGCGACAGCGGCATCGGCCCGTCGCCGATGACATATTCGGCGTCGGCAATTTCATCGCCGATCGCGGCCAGTTCGGTGGTCGGGAAATGGCGCGCCAGGTCTTGCGGCCGCACCACGCCGATTTCCGCGCCGAACGCGCCATCGAGCACATAGGGAAACGGGATTTCCTGCCGCGACGGATGCACGGTCACGGTCACATCATAGTCCTCGCAAATCAGTTCGAGCTGTTCGCGCAAATAGGCGGCGAACAGCGCCGGGCGAGTCACCGTGGTGGCATAGACACCGCGCTGGGTGAGCCGGCCAAACGCGCGGCCCGAAGAGATGTTGTCGGGATCGCGCGCCAGATCGATGCGCAATTCGGGATAGGCATAAGACCCGTCGTCGCGCCGCGTGGCGGGCGGGATCGTGCCGTCGGCGGCGAAGGCGGCAATATCGGCGCGCAACAGCGCGACCGCGCTGTCGTGCAACCGGTGCAATTCGGCAAGCGCGGCGGCTATCGTGTTATCATGATCGTGCATCACGGCAGGCCTATCGCGGTTTGACGACTCTGGAAAGGCAGGCGCCGCCGTTTTTGCTGGCCAGCATTGCGAGCGCTTGCAAAGCTGGATCACGCCCGACAACATCAGGCCCGGCTGACATCAATGGCGCTTGCTTATCGACTTGACACTCCGGCCGATCAGATCGCAGCCGCGCTTGGTGCCGATCGCGGCAAAGATGTGTGGCAGGGCGGGCCCATCGCCCCCGGCGATTTTGCCCCCGTCGTGCTGCGCGGCAAAGGCCAGTCGCGCATTCTGATCCCGCGCTTGTGGGGCGTGCCCCCGCCGCCGCGCGGGCAGCATCCGGTCACCACTGTGCGCAATTGCGAAAGCCCGTTCTGGATCGGCACTTTGCGCCACACCGAATATCGGTGCCTCGTCCCCGCCACTGCGTTTCGCAGCGCGCGCACCTGGTTTGCGGTGCCGGGCCAGCCGGTCTTTGCGCTCGCCGGGATCTGGCGCGACAGCGAAGTGCCGAGTTTTGCAGTGCTGACCACCGCCAATGACGGCTTCTATCCCGACCACGCGGTCACCACGATGCCCCTGGTGCTGCGCCCGGCCGATTGCCACACCTGGCTCTGTGCCGACTGGCAAACCGCGCAAATGCTGGTAGCACCCGGCCGCGAAACCGTGCGTGCCATCTCCCCCTCGTCATGCTCCCCCTCGTCATGCCGGACTTGATCCCATAGGTGTCCGGGATTTCATAGCGCGAGAGCGAACTGTGGGTTTGGCGGCAATTTTGCGGGTGTTGTTGGCGGCGGTTTGGCGCG
>CAITOD010000591.1 GCA_903893935.1 uncultured Sphingomonadales bacterium | reverse complement strand
GCCCGGCACAAGCACGCCGACCTGTTTCTCGATACGTTCAACGTGAACGCGCACACCACCGCGAGCGACGCGCTGTGGGCGGGGTTGCCGGTGGTGACGCGGGTGGGCCAGCAGTTTGCCGCGCGGGTGTCGGCCAGCCTGCTGACCGCGGTGGGCCTGCCGGAACTGATCACGCACAACGATGCCGATTATGAAGCGCTGATTCTCGAGCTTGCGGCTGACCCTGTCAGGCTGGCGGGGATCAGGGCGAAGCTCGCTGCCAATCGGCTGACCCATCCGCTGTTCGACACACAGCAATACACGCGCGATTTCGAGGCGGGCTTGCAGCGCGCTTACGACCTCTGGTTTACCGGTCAATCGCCACAGGATATTCGGATCGGTTAATCAGCCCCGGCCGTGCAGGCTTGTCAGGCGGCCGGGCAGACCAGCTTCCAGCCGCGCGCGGGCGCTGTCGCGGCGACCACTGTGCCGGTGCCTGCCGAGCCTTCGAGTGTGGCCAGCATCAGGTTTTCCGGGTTTGCGCCGGTTCCGCACGCGCCGCCCAGGGTCTTGCCGTTGGGCCAGAACAGGATCGCCTGCGGGTTCGATGCGGGGGCGCCGGTCAACAGGTTGTTGACGAATTGCGCGTCGTTGAGCGTGGTGCCGAGTTCGAAGACGATCACCAGTTTGGTGAAATCGACGCTGCCCGTGCACGTCGGGCCTTTGAGCATCTCGATCTGCTGAAGGTAGGATTCGGCGACATTGCCCTGCCAGTTGCCGCTCCACACCAGCACCGACAGATAGTCGGTGTTCTGCAGCACGCCGGCAAGGTTCCACGCGGTCAGCCCGGATTCGGTGCCCGGCGTGTTCAATGTGTCGAGCGCATTGGTGCGGATGAACAGTTTGGCGCCGGCGGCTTTCACATCGGCGTAAATCGCAGCGAGAAACGCCGGCGCTGCACGCGTGCTGCGCCCGTCCTGCACTTCATAATCGAGCACCACGCCGGGCACTTGCGCGGTATGGCCGGCCATCGCGGTTGCGCGGGTGAACGAGCCGAACGTGCCGGTGGGCGTCGAGGGCAGCCACGGGATATCGGTCATCACCGGATAGCCATTGGCGGTTCCGGTGAAATAGGCGCCCGGATTGGCGACAAGCTGCGAGAAATAGACGAAATCGCTCGCACGGCCGCCCGCTGCGACCCAGGGGTCGGCATACGTGCTCATCCCCAGCCAATAGCGGATCAGCGATTGCGTGGCGGCATTGGCCTTTTCATACGTGGAGTATTGCGCCCGGTTTGCCGTGCCGTCGAACCCGCCGCCGCTCTGGATGATATTGGGCTTCTGGTTGCCCGGGTTGGGCTGCGCCGCATTGGGCGTCATCGCGCGGTTGGCCCAGACACTGAGCCACGCGTTGCCCGACCAGGTCGAGGTGTTCATGTTCGACCCGGAGTTGAAAATGTCGGTGCAGGGCCAGTCGGGATAGGCCTGTGTCACCGCATAGGCGTTGGCCGCGGGCGGATTGACATTCTGAAACACCCGCCGCGTGCCGCTCGCGCCCAGCAGTCCGCTGTTGCCCGTGATGCAATTGGTCGCATGCGCGCCGGTCGACCAGGCGCCCAGGCTGCACGCTGCGATGCCACCCGCCATTGCGGTCAGGAAATTTCGACGATGCATGCCGTTATTGTCACGTTGCGCCATGAGACCCTCGCTGTTCGCGGCGCTTCTTGCATGGCAATCGAAAATGTCACGCGTAGGAATGTATTTAATCGAAATTAACCTTTATCCATTTGGCATGCGCTTGCGCCGCACAAACGGCCACCGGGTAACTTCGCCGGCATAGAGCGCCGCCCAGATCAGCACCGGTTGAAACAGCAGCCGCGGCGCATGATAGCCCCAGCCGAGCATCAGCCCGTCAATCGCGACATGGGCAAACGCGTGGTAGAAATTGGCCGGCCACACGCACAGCGCATAAGCCGCAAGGCCCCATCCCGCCGCGCGCCGCAGCGGGGCGATCAGCAGCCCGGCGGCGCCCAGCAGCTCGGCCACGCCGGTCGCCAGCACAACCTCGTGCGGCATCGGCACCCACGGCGGCACGATCTGCTCAAAGCTGTGTGCGCTGCGCAAATGCAGCCAGCCGGCCAGCGCGTAGAACACCACCAGCACCCAGCGCAACCCGGTGCGTGTGCGCGCTGCGGCGGGGGAAAGCGGGTCAGGCATCGGGCATTGTCCTTCGCGATGGAGCAAAACGATCCGGGCACTTTTAATGCAGCACATCGTTCCCAGATAGAGGCCAACTGCCGCGCGCGGTCGCGGCACTCTGGAGACCCCCGATGATTGAACTGCGTCCTTTTGCCGGGATCGGCCATGCCCACCACGGCTGGCTCGATGCGCGGCACCATTTCTCGTTTGCCGACTATCACGATCCGGCGCGGATGCACTGGGGCAATCTGCGCGTGTGGAACGACGACACGATTGCTGCCAAAAGCGGGTTTCCGCCGCATCCTCACCGCGACATGGAAATCGTGACGTATGTACGCACCGGCGCGATCACCCACCAGGACAGCCTGGGCAACAAAGGCCGCACCGCCGCGGGCGATGTGCAGGTGATGAGCGCCGGCACCGGGATCACGCATGCCGAATACAATCTGGAAGACGAGGCAACCACGCTGTTCCAGATCTGGATCATGCCGACGCGCGGCGGCGAGGCCCCGGGCTGGGGCGCACGCGCGTTTCCCAAAGGCGATCGCGCGGGGCAACTGGTGGTGCTGGCTTCGGGCTATCCCCAAGACACCGACTCGCTGCCGATCCGCACCGAGGCGCGGCTGGTTGCCGGCACGATCCGCGCGGGCGAAACGGTGACCTATCCGCTGGGCGCTGCGCGCAAGGGCTATCTGGTGCCGGCGACCGGGCGGATCAGCGTGAACGGCATCGAAGCGCAGGCGCGCGACGGGGTCGCCATCGCCGATGAGGATACGATCACCATTACCGCGCTCGATGAAAGCGAAGTGGTGCTGGTCGACACGCTCTGAAATCCTCCCCGTTCGGGGGAGGGGGACCGCGGGCACGGCGGTGGTGGGGCCTCGCCTCTTCGTGCGACCTTTTGGACGTTGCGCGCGGCGGTGGGACCCCTCCACCGCCT
>CAITOD010000590.1 GCA_903893935.1 uncultured Sphingomonadales bacterium | reverse complement strand
GTTCGCTTTCGGCATCCAGCGCGCTGGTCGCTTCATCCAGCAGCAGGATCGGCGCATCGCGCAGCAAGGCGCGGGCAATGGCGATGCGCTGGCGCTGCCCGCCCGACAGCCGCGTGCCGTCTTCGCCCAGAAAGGTATCGAGCCCCTCGGGCAGTTCGCGCAGGAAATCTTCGGCATTGGCGGCGCGCGCGGCGTCCCAGATTTCGGCATCGCTGGCCCCGGGTTTGCCATAGCGCAAGTTGTCGCGCGCGCTGGCGGCAAACAGCACGCCTTCCTGCGGCACCAGCGCCATGCGCGCGCGCACTTCGCGCGGATCGGCCTCGCGCAGAGGCACGCCATCGACGCGCACCTGGCCCGCCTGCGGGTCGTAAAAGCGTTCGGCGAGCAGAAACAGCGTCGATTTGCCCGCTCCCGACGGCCCGACCACGGCGACCGTTTCGCCGGGTTCGACCGACAGTGAGAAATCGGCGAGCGCAGCGTGGTCGGGCCGGCTGGGATAACGGAACGTGACGTTCTGGAATGCGATTTGTCCGCGCGGCGGGGTCGGCATCACGATCGGGCGCGTGGGCGGCGCGATTTCGGGGCTGACGCGCAAGAGCTCGCTCAGCCGCTCGGCCGCCCCGGCCCCGCGCACCAGATCGCCATAGACTTCGGTCAGCGCCTGGAACGCACCTGCAACCAGCCCGCCGGTCAGCACGAATTGTGCGATCACGCCGCCGCTGATGCGCCCGGCCGCGACATCGAGCGCGCCCTGCCACATCAGCGCGGTCAACCCGCCGAGCACGAGCACGATCACCAGCGCGGTCATCACGCTGCGGATCAGGATGCGCCGCCGCGCCATTGCAAAGGTGTGCTCGACCGCTTCGCCAAACCGCGCCAGCTCGCGATCTTCCTGCCCGAACGCCTGCACCACTTTCATCGCGCCGAGCACTTCGGCGACGCGCACGCCGACGATCGCGACGCGGTCCTGGCTGCTGCGCGAGGCGCTGCGCAGGCGGCGCCCGAACAGCGTGATCGGCACCACCACCATCGGAATGCCGATCAGCAGCTCGGCCGTGAGCGCGGGTGCGAGCGCGAACAGATTGATGATCCCGCCCACTGCGGTCAGCGCGTTGCGCAGCGCGATCGACACGGTGGTGCCAACCACTTGCTCGATCACCGCGGTGTCCGAAGTCATGCGGCTGGCGATTTCCTTGGGGCTGTTTTCCTCGAAGAAGCTCGGCGGCATGCCCAGCAGGTTGGCCTGCACTTTGAGGCGGATATCGGCCACCACACGCTCGCCCAGCCATGATACGAAAAAGAACCGGATCGCGGTGCCGATCCCCAGCAGCGCAACAATCGCAAACAGCAGCAGGAACCAGCGGCCCAGCACATGGACATCGGCGCCGCGCGCAAAGCCTTTGTCGATCACCATGCGAAACCCGAACGGCACCGACAGCGTCAAAGCCGAAGTGCCGAGCAGCGCGAGCCCGGCGAGGGTGACTTTGCCCGGATAGGCCAGCGCCTGGTCGAGCACCATGCGCAGCGGCCCGAGCGAGCGGCGGCGGCCGCGCTCGACATTGCTTTCGGGGGTGGGGGTAATCCGGTTCGCTTCGTTCGGGTTCGGCTCGCTCATCCGTCGCCGACTAGAGCATTTTTTCACGCAACGGTATGGGAGAAATGGCGCGCGCGCCCGTCCCGCAATGCGGCACACCTGCCACGCTGCATTGCACAACGGACAATTAGCGCCCACAATCAGACACCTCAATGCGAATCGCCGTCGTTATCGGTGCAAGTCAACGGGATTGCCGCGCGATGTTGTACAAAGCTTATGAAATCCAGCGCTCGTTTCTGAACGCCGGCAGCGCCATGGCGTCGATGGCGGCCGATTTTCTGGGCGATCCGCGCAATCTGATGGCGGGCACCGCGGCGAGCCAGGCAATGGCCTCGGCGCTCGAGGTGTTTGCGCATGCGGCCGCGCCGCGCGGCAAGCCGGCGTTCGGGATCAAATCGGTCAAAGTCGAAGGCAGCGATCATGCCGTTACCGAAACCACGGTGATCGAACGTGCGTTCGGCAATCTCAAGAAATTCACCCACGCCGGGCTTGGCGAAACCGCGCCGCGCCTGCTGATTGTGGCGCCGATGAGCGGGCATTATGCCACGCTGCTGCGCGGCACGGTCGAACGCATGCTCGAACGCCATGTCGTTTACATCACCGACTGGGCCGATGCCAAGCAAGTGCCGATCTCCGAAGGGCGCTTCGATCTTGATGACTATATCGACTACCTGATCGGTTTTCTCGAACATATCGGCCCGGGCGCGCATGTCATGGCGGTGTGCCAGCCCTCGGTTCCGGCGCTTGCCGCGACCGGGGTGATGGCGCGCAACGGCCATCCGTGCCGGCCGGCGACGCTGACGATGATGGGCGGGCCGATCGACACGCGCGAAAGCCCCACCGCGGTCAACGACCATGCCATCACCAAGCCCTATGTCTGGTTCAAGCACAATGTGATCACCGACGTGCCGGTCAATTATCCGGGCGCGGGGCGCAAAGTCTATCCGGGGTTTGTCCAGCTTGCCTCGTTCATGTCGATGAATCTCGGCAGCCACATGATGAGCCATTACGGCCTGTTCAAGCATCTCGTCCAGGGCGATGGCGAAAGCGCGGATGCCACCAAGACGTTTTACGACGAATACCGCTCGGTGTGCGACATCACCGCCGAGTTCTATTTGCAGACGGTCGATGTGGTGTTCCAGAACCATCTGCTGCCGCGCGGCGAATTCGTCCATCGCGGCCAGATCGTCGATCTGGGCGCGATCACCGAAACCGCGATCCTGTGCATCGAAGGCGAAC
>CAITOD010000589.1 GCA_903893935.1 uncultured Sphingomonadales bacterium | reverse complement strand
GTGTTCAACGTGCTGCTGCAAGTGCTCGACGACGGGCGGCTGACCGACGGGCAGGGGCGCCAGGTCGATTTCACCAATACGCTGATCGTGCTGACCAGCAATCTGGGCAGCCAGTATCTGGCCAGCCTCGACGAAGACCAGGACGTGTCGGTGGTCGAACCGCAAGTGATGGACGTGGTGCGCGCGCATTTCCGGCCCGAATTCCTCAACCGGCTCGACGAGATCATCCTGTTCCACCGGCTCGGCCACGCGCACATGGCGCCGATTGTGGAATTGCAGGTGGCGCGCGTGGCGGCCTTGCTCAAAGACCGCAAGATCGTGCTCGATCTGACCGATGCGGCCAAACGCTGGCTGGGCCGGGTCGGCTACGACCCGATCTATGGCGCGCGCCCGCTCAAGCGCGCGGTGCAGCGTTATGTGCAGGACCCGCTGGCCGATCTGTTGCTGGCGGGCGAAGTGCCCGATGGCCACACCGTGCACATCGACGAAGGTGAAGGCGCGCTGTCGTTCGAGGTTGCGTGATCCGTCAAGTCCCTCCCCTTAAGGGAGGGGCTTAATGCGGCTGCTTGCTCGCCGGCAGCCGCATCGCCAGTGTGTCGATGGCGTGCTGCAAATACACCGCAGCGCGCACTTCGCCGGCGTGGTCGAGCAAGTCGAGCGCGCGTTGCATGAACACCGCTGCCTGCAGCAGGCAGGCGTGGGTGTCATTTTCATCGACTTGGTGAAACGCAGCGTCCATGGCCCGATCCGATTGCGCAAGTTCGGCGCGCATCGCGCCGCTGCGTTGTGGTGACATACCCGCATTACGATGGGGTTGAATCCTGCCTGCGCAATGACCCTGATACACATTTTTTGCCCTTCGGCTTGCCAAACGGGCTTGCGCGCGGTGTGATGGCGTTATGGAATCCGCTCTGCGCCCGACCCGCCCGCGCCTGACCCGCCCCAGGCTGTCGCGTCGTTCGATGATCGCGCTGGCGGCAGTCGCGGCCACGCTGGTTGCACGCGGACGCGCAAGCGCCGCCCCGCCGTCAGGGCCACTGACCGACTGGACCGCGCGCGATCTGGCCGCGGCGATCGCGGCGCGGCAGGTTTCTGCGGTCGAAGTCACGCGCGCGTTTCTCGACCGGATCGAAGCGGTCAATCCGCAAGTGAATGCCATCATCGCGCTGCGCGAGCGTGCGGCGATCCTCGACGATGCGCAAGCGGCCGATCGCGCGGTCGCCAGCGGGGCTGCGCTCGGCGCGCTGCATGGCCTGCCGCATGCGGTGAAGGATCTTGAACCCGTCGCGGGGCTGCCGTGGACCGAAGGCTCGCCGATCTTTGCGCATCAGGTGGCCGCGCAAGACGGGATCGTTGCCGAACGCCTGCGCCGCGCCGGGGTTACCTTTATCGGCAAGACCAACACGCCCGAATTCGGGCTCGGTTCGCACAGCTACAACCCGGTCTGGGGGGTGACGCGCAATCCTTGGAACCGGTCGCTTTCGGCGGGCGGCAGCAGCGGCGGTGCAGCGGTGGCGCTGGCGACGCGCATGGCGCCGCTGGCCGATGGCAGCGATTATGGCGGATCGCTGCGCAACCCGGCGGGATGGAACAACGTGTTCGGGTTTCGCACCAGCGCCGGACGGATTCCGACCGAAGGCCGCGACGACTGGCTGGCCGCGCCCAGCGTGACCGGGCCGATGGCGCGCAATGTGGGCGATCTGGCGCTGATGCTCTCGGTCATGGCCGGGTGGGACCCGCGCGCGCCGCTGTCGATGGAATCCGACCCCGCCGTGCTGCGTTCGGTCGAACCGGCGGCGATGCGGGGCAAACGGATTGCCTGGTCGGGCGATTTCGGCGGCAAAGTGCCGTTCGATCCCGGCGTGCTCGATGTCTGCCGCCAGGCGGTCGATCGCTTTGCCGCGATGGGCGCGCATGTCGAGGAAGCCGTGCCCGACTATCCGGTCGCCCAGGTGTGGCGCGCCTTCGTCGGCTTGCGCCATTTCCACACCGGGGCGGGCATGCTCGCGCTTTACAACGATCCCGCCAGACGCGCGCTGCTGAAGCCCGAAGCCGTGTGGGAAATCGAAGGCGGCTTTGCGCTGTCGGCTTACGATGTGGCCGCCTTGTCGGCGATCCACACGGGATGGAGCCGGGCGGTTGCCGCGTTGCTGCGGCGGTATGACTATTGGATCGTGCCCACCGCACAAGTGTTCCCGTTCCCGGTCGAACAGCACTGGCCCAAAACGGTTGGCGGGCAGACCATGCAGACTTATCACGAATGGATGCAGGCGGTCTGCCTGGTGACGCTGTCGGGCTGCCCGGCGCTTGCTGTACCAGCCGGGTTCAACCCCGGCGGGCTGCCGATGGGGGTGCAGATTGTCGCACCCGTGCATGGCGAGGCGGCGTGCCTTGCGGCGGCGGCGGCTTATGAAGCGGCGGCCGGTGAAATTCTGGCGAGGCGACCGGCGATCTGACCCATTCCTCGCGCCCCTTGCCAAAAAAATGTCATCGGTTGCAAGCAATGCGATGGCGAGTGCGCACTATTTCGATAATCGCTCTCAGAACAGATGTATCGAGTGCTTCCCACCCGGCAGACGTTGCACTAGGCTTTCAAAGCCTATGATTCGAGGCGTGATCAGCACTGGCTGACGATAATACGGGGGAAAGTATGTTGAAAAAAGTGTGCGCGGCAATGGCTCTGCCCTTGTTGGTTTTGGCGGTTCCGGCGCTCGCCAGTCCTGAAGAGCCCGAACTTGTGACCGTTCCGGTGCCGCCGTTGGGCAAGGCGCAAGTGGTGTTCTTTCGCCATGGCGGTTACGCCGGATCGGCGATCAGCTGCGCCGTCAGCGAAAAGGGCGTGAAGCTCAGCTCGCTGCCACCGCGCCGGTTTTTCATCATCCAGCCCGAACCCGGCAAGCACAGCTATACGGTTTCGTCGGAAGCCAAGGACGAGATCTTTCTCGATCTGAAGCCCGGCGACACGGTGTTTGTGCAATGCCATGTCGAAATGGGCTTTTTCGCCGGTCACCCCAAGCTGGATGTGGCTTCGGATATGGAATTCACCAGCAAGACCTGGAAATCGGTCGAAAAGTCGCGCCAGGGGCCGGGCGTGCTGACCGATGAACAGCTCAAGGCCGCTGCCGCCGAACAGGCCGGGCCGCCGCCGGCCGCTCCGGCTGCGCCCGCCGCTCCGGCGACGCCTGCCGCGCCCGCAACCCCTGCGGCGCCCGCAACGCCTGCGGCACCGGCCACGCCGGCCCCCGCAGCGACGCCGGCAGCGCACTGATCTGATCGTTTGGGCCGGGTGCGCCGCTGCTGTTCCGGCGCACCCGACACTTCACAGGCTTTGGCGCAGAAGCCCCTTACTTTCGTCATTCCTGCCTGCGCAGGAATGACGATTCAGTTCAGTTTGCCGTATTTTTCATCACACCGGCCCGATCAGAACCCCGCCGGCGGGGTCACGCCATAGTCCGCCCAGATCGTGTCGATTTCCGGCCGCGTGCTGCGTGCGCGTGACAAGTCGGCGAGCGCGCGGTTGCGGTCGCCCAGCCGGGCATAGGC
>CAITOD010000588.1 GCA_903893935.1 uncultured Sphingomonadales bacterium | reverse complement strand
CGTGGCAGAATGAATTCCCGAGCAAAGAGGTCCATCTGGACTTCTCGCCGTTCCCGGCGGCCGTCCAATGATAGGCGAGCTCGGCAACGGGAAGCGGCTCGAGTTTTTCCAGTTCTTTGGCGATCCACTCATGGCGCGGCAGCGTTTCTGCGGCCAGCAACTGGATCAGCGCACCCGGGAGGGCACCATGGCCGGGCATGGCATAACGATCGTTGATTTCGATGGCGGTCGCGCCGATCAAAAAGCTGCGCCCGCGGATTTGCGACGACGGCACCCGCCCTTTCACGAGATCGACAAAGCTGATCCGCGGAATAGTCGCATCGTCGATCGCACCATCGATCGGAAAGCTGGCATTGATACGGCCCGATGCGCCCGACAGCATGCTCGCCATCGACGGACGGGGCGTGCGCGCCGTGACCACGCCATAGGGCATGTTGCGCACAAACCCGTCCGCATCGGGTGCAATATTGACCGCAGCCAGTTGCGCATGCTCGCGCAACGCGGGCAGCGGCAGGTTCTCCACCAGATCGTGCGCGCCTTGCGAACCGGTCTGGCGAAATGTTGGCAGATATACCGGAATTCGTGCTTTGCCGATCGCCTGCGCCAGCAGCCTGTCCTGCCCGGGTTGCGACTTCGATGAAAAGTCGACGTCGAAGGCAACCGCCGCGGCGCCGCCACGGTCGAGCGCCGCCAGCGCGCGCGCGTGAAGCCCGCGCGGCCAGGGCCAGCTGTCAAATGCCTTGAGCGAACGTGCGTCGATTTCGACCAACGCCACTTTGCCCGATGCCGGGTGACGCAGCATGCTGTCGCGCCAAAGCTGGAGATCCTGATCGATACCCTGCCCGGCGCCGGTCAGCGCGGCCATCGCGGCGGCGAACAGCGCGAGCGCAGCAACCACGTGGCCGCCCGGCTGGCCACCCCCGTTGCGGACCAATGCCGGACCCCAACGGCGCATCCGACCAAGCCAGAGTCCGGCGCGGTGCGCAAGGCCGCCCCGTCCTGTCATTCAGAACCCGCGCTTGCTGGTCGATGCCGTGTTTGGCAGCGTTGAACCCTTGGTATCGCCGCCGTTTGTTGCGGCATTACCGCCCTTGTTCTTGCCTTTACCTTTGCCGTTGTCGTTCTTGTTGTCCTTGCCGTCATTGCCGCCGCCGTTCGAGCTCGAAGACCCTTTGTCCTTGCCGGTTCCGCTCGTGTCCTCGTTCTGCTTTTTCGCGGTTTTGTTTGCTCCGCTGGACGTCGATGTTGACTGTGCCAGGTTTGCGCTGCTGTTGCCCGACACCAGGCCATTGGTGGTGCTGGCATAATTGGTGGTCGTTTCGCTGAGCGATGCAATCGCGATCCCGCCCGCTGTCGCGGTTCCATTTCCGGTCGACCTGGCTACCCCATTGTCGGATCGGGAATTTCTCGACGAGCTGTCGTCGCTCGAACCAGTGTCCGATGTGCTGCTTTTGGTCAGCGCGTCGCTGGTTGATTTGGTGTTCGTCGCCTGGCTGTCGGCGCTTGCTGCGGTGTCCGACGTGCTGCTTTTGGTCGACGTATCGCTGGTGGATGTGCTGCTAGTCG
>CAITOD010000587.1 GCA_903893935.1 uncultured Sphingomonadales bacterium | reverse complement strand
GCGGCCATTGCGCGCGACCGGATCAACATGCGGCTGCTGTCGCATGCGCGCGCGCGCTGGCCGGGGCGCTGGCTCGATTTCCGCCCGCTGCCGTTCCGCTTCGCCAGCTGGGTCGGCTATGACATGGACGGGCGCACCGATATCGGCTGGAGCACCTCGATCCTGTTCCGCCTGCGCGAAAAAGTGCGGCGGCTGGCAGGCTACGCCGCAACGCTCGCCGCGATCGACGCCGACCACGGCGCGTTGGCCACGCTGATCGCGGGGCGCGACCAGGCTGCGGCGATGGCGGACCTGTTTGCACAGCCGATGACCGAGCCGGATGTCCTGTCTGAAGTCGCCAACCGCATGACGGCAGACGATCCGGCGCGCCTCCTGTCGCTGGCGCCGATCATCGCCGCGCTCGAAGCCGATGCGGCGGCGACCAAAGACGATCGCGCGGTGGCTTATGCCGCGCTCGCCGCCGCGATGCGCGCCGACGGGCTGGGCATGGGGTGGATCCATTTCCGCGTCAACGCGTCGCAATTGCACAATGCCTTGCGCCGGCGGATCGATCCCGATGGCACGCTCGATCTGGGCAGCCGGGGTGCGCTGTCGCGCTTGCGCGAAGTGCTGGCTGCGGCACAGCCGCTGCGCGTCAATTTTGGCGCGCTGGCGATCGAGACCTCGACCGCGATGCGCCAGTTTCTGGTGATGGCGCAGATCCTCCACCATATCGATGCCGATGCACCGATCCGCATGCTGATCGCCGAATGCGAACAGCCGCAGACCGTGCTCGCCGCGCTGTATTTCGCGCGCCTGTTCGGGATCGAAGGCAAAGTCGATGTCTCGCCTTTGTTCGAGACCGAAACCGCACTCGAACACGGCGGCCGGTTCCTCGATGCGCTGCTCGCAGAGCCCGCCTATCGCGATTATGCCAGGGCGCGCGGGCGCGTGGCGATCCAGACCGGCTTTTCCGACGCGGGGCGCTTTCTCGGGCAGATTCCGGCGGCACTGGCGATCGAGCGGCTGCAGGGCCGGCTGGCCGAAGCGATGCGCGTGCACGCAATGACCGATTGTGCGGCGCTGATTTTCAACACCCATGGCGAAAGCATGGGGCGCGGCGCGCATCCTTCGGGCATGCTCGACCGGCTGTCGTGGCCGCTCAGCCGCTGGGCGCGCGGGCGGTTTGCCAAAGCCGGCGTGGCGCTTGAGCCCGAAGTCAGCTTTCAGGGCGGCGACGGCTATCTGTTTTTCCGCAACGACGAACTGGCGCTGGCCACGCTCACGCGGATTGCCGAAGCGCAGATTGCGCTGGCGGGCGAATACCATCGCGACCCGTTCTATGACCGTACCGATCTGAGCCTCGATTTCTATCGCTCGATCCGCCGCGTGCAGCGCGATTACCTGGGCAGCGGCACGTATGCGCGCGCGGTCACGGCGTTTGGCCTCGGTATGCTCAAAGGCACCGGCAGCCGCGTGTCGCGCCGCCAGTCCGACATCCATTCCGACCGCACCATGAGCTTGCGCCAGATCCGCGCGATCCCGCACAATTCGATCCTGCAACAGATCGGCTATGCGGTGAACGTGATCGCCGGCGCCGGCACCGCCGCGGGCGAGGAAATCGAATCGATCGCCGAACTGCTCGGCGCGTCCGAGCGTGGCAACCAGCTGGTGCGGCTATTGCGCGCGGCCAATGGCCTCGCCTCGATCAAGACGGTCGGTGCGTTTGGCGAGCTGTTCAATTCGGCCTATTGGGCGAGCCGGCCTTATCGCGGCACCGAAACGAGCCTTGAAACCGGGTGCATGGGGCTGGCTGACTATCTCACCAAAGACGATCGCGCCGGGGTGTTCCGCCGGCTGGTGTCGCGCCTGCGGGTTGACTGGATGAAGCTGCACCGGCTGCTGTCGCTGGTGCCCGGCGCGGCGGCCGGGCGCGACGCGGCGGCCGACGATATGCGCCGCAATATCGGCCTGTTGCAGGCGGTACGGCTGACTTTGCTGATGCACATGTTCCTGCGCGCGGTGCAAGTGCCGCAGTTTTCGCGCGCCAACGATATCAGCCGCGACGATGTGCTGGAAATGGTGCTGTCGCTGCGCGTCGATGAAGCGCTGGCGCAATTGCGCCGCGCCTATCCGGTGATCGAGCCGCGCCTCGGCGATTTCGTGCTCGACGAACCGAGCGATTATCCCGACCACGAAGCCGAAGACTACAGCGCAATCCGCACGCGCTTCATCGACCCGATCGACCGCGCGCACGCGCTCAACCTGCGCATCGCAGTGGCGATCGCCAACTACTTCGGCGCCCACGGCTAACTTTATCCTCCCCGGAACGGGGAGGGGGACCGCCTGAAAGGCGGTGGAGGGGCGTAGCCCCAGGCGCGACCTCGGCAATCTTGCGTCCGGCCGCGAGGCCCCTCCACCATGCTGCGCATGGTCCCCCTCCCCGTGCCGGGGAGGACCACGCTTAGCCGATGAACATGCGGCCGTGGCGTTGCGGGCGCGCGGGGGCGTTGAAAATCGCGCCGGCGGCGAGGCGGCTGCCGCGCACCACCAGCAGGATCAGGTCGCCGGGTTCGATGCGCACGTCTTCGCCGGGGTGCTGGATCGACTGGCCGCCATCACGGTCGATCTGCACGACAAAGAACGCGCCGTTGCCGCGGCGCTCGGCCTCACCCACCGTAACCCCGGTCAGCGCGCCGCGCTCGCCCGCCGTCACAACTTCAAGATCGAGCCCGAACGCATTGAGATTGCTCTTGATTGTGCCCACTTCGCGGATATCGCCAAGCACGCTTTCGGTGGCCGGAAACAGGATCAGCTCGGTGATCCGTTCGGCGCCGATATGCGTGGGCAGCACGACTTTGTCGGCGCCGGCGTGGAACAGCTTGCTTTCGGTGGTGGGGGCTTCGCCGCGCGCAATGATTTGCAGGGTCGGGTTCATGTTGCGCGCCGACAGCGTGATGAACACGTTGGCGGCATCGTTGGGCAAGCCGCATACCAGCACACGCGCGCAGTCGATGCGCGCCTGGGCCAGTGTTTCTTCGTGAGTCGCTTCGCCGGTGATTGTCAGATGGCCGGCGGCGCGTGCTTCTTCGGCCTTGGCCGTTTCGCGCTCGATGATCACGAACGGATAGCGCGCCTCGGTCAGCGCTTTGGCGAGTTGCACGCCGATGCGGCCATAGCCGCAGATGATGGCGTGGGCGTCGAGCCGGGCAATTTCGGTTTCCATGCGATCGAGCCCCAGAAAGCGGCGAAACTGATAGAGATTGAACACCTGGATCAAGGCGCCGGTCAGCACGATCATGCCGGTGCACCCGAGCACGATGGTCATGATCGTCCACATCCGCAAGAATGTGGTATCGACCGGGCGAACTTCGCCATAGCCGACCGAATAGACCGTGGTGAGCACCATATAGGCCGCATCGCCGACCGGCCAGCCCGCCGCGACATAGCCCGCGGTCGAGCCGATGAACACGCAGGCCATCCAAACCAGCGTGCCCGACAGCAGCTTCAGCGGCGAGGCCAGCAGACCGCCGGTCTGGTGCTGGCCTCCGAAAATCGGCCCGATGGGGGAAGGCGAAGCGGGCATCGCGGCGATGTGACCCAACCCGAACCGCTTTGTCCACCCTCCAGCCGGCGCGCAGCAGCAAAAAGGGCGCAGGCCACGCGCCCACGCCCTTTTTGCGTTGCGAAAACGCGCGTGCTTACTTGGGTGCGAGCACCATCAGCATCTGGCGGCCTTCCATGCGGGGGAAAGCTTCGACTTTGGCGACTTCGGCGACATCGTCCTGCACGCGGCGCAAGAGGTTCATGCCGAGCTGCTGGTGCGACAGTTCGCGGCCGCGAAAGCGCAGCGTGATTTTCACTTTGTCGCCATCTTCGATGAAGCGATGCACATTGCGCATCTTCACATCATAGTCGTGATCATCGATGTTGGGACGCATCTTGATCTCCTTGATCTCCTGCGTCTTCTGGCTCTTGCGGGCGAGGTTGGCCTTTTTCTGGGCTTCGTAGCGGAACTTGCCGACATCCAGGAACTTGCACACCGGCGGATCTGCGTTGGGCGACACTTCGACAAGGTCTAGCCCGACCTCGGCTGCCTGCTCGATCGCTTCGCGGGTGTACATTACGCCCAGGTTTTCGCCGTTTTCATCGATCACGCGCACTTTGGGCACGTTGATCATCTGATTGAAGCGTGGCCCGCTCTTGACGGGGGGCGCCATCATGCGCCGGGGAGGGGGAGCTATC